>DMAT01000072.1:0-3418 GCA_003451635.1 Syntrophus sp. (in: bacteria)
CCTGACCAAGGAGGCCTTCCCCCTGGTCCGTTACCGGACCCGGGACATCTCCCATATGATCACCGCCCCCTGCCGCTGCGGCCGGACTCATCACCGCATGGACCGCGTCACCGGGAGAAGCGACGACATGCTCATCATCCGGGGGGTCAACGTCTTCCCCTCCCAGATTGAGGCGGTCCTCGTCGGGATTCAGGGACTCGAACCTCATTACCAGCTCATCGTGGACCGTGTAGGCACCCTCGACACCCTGGAGGTACAGGTCGAGGTGAGCGACGCCCTCTTCTCCAACGCCGACGAGGTCCGGGTCCTGCAGAAGATTGAAAGGCGCATCAACAAGGACTTGAAAGATTTTCTCGGCATCACGGCCAAGATCAAGCTGGTGGAACCTAAATCTCTCCAGCGTTCCGAAGGCAAGGCCAGCAGGGTTATCGATAAACGACAGATCTGACAGGGAGGTAAAACCCATGAAAGTTGAGCAGGTATCTGTATTTCTAGAAAATAAGCAGGGCTCGCTGGAAGAAGTCACCAGGATTCTGAAAGAGGCCAATGTCAATATCCGCACCCTGTCTTTGGCAGACACGACCGACTTCGGCATCCTCCGCCTGATAGTCAATGACGTGGATACCACCAGCAGGGTCCTCCGTGACAAGGGATTCCGGGTCAGCCGTACCACCGTCGTCGCCGTTGAGGTCCCGGACCGGCCGGGAGGCTTGCACAGTATTCTCGAAGCCCTCGCCCGGGACAACATAACCGTCGAATATCTTTATGCCTACGTGGAGAAGAGCGGGGAAAACGCCGTGATCATCTTCCGGTTTGACGATTCCGCCGCCGCCACCGAGGTCCTCCGGAAAAACTCATTTTCCGTGCTGTCGGGGGACAAATTATATAGTTTTTAACGAGGCAATATCCAATAATTTCGCAAAAGGAGGTGCGTTATGAATACTAGAGTCCCTCGCTCCGAAGATGCTATGGTGGAAGAACAGCTTGGCAAATGGCGCGTTTCTGAATCCGAACCGGCAAAAAAAGTGGGCGCGGTAAAACAGCAGCCCGTTATTGCCATCTCCCGTGAAACGGGATGCGGAGCCACGCAAATCGCCCAGAAACTGGCCGACACGTTGAAGATGGACCTCATGGGAAGCAGGATCATCCAGATGGTGGCGGAAAGTACGGAGATGAGCGAAAAGGTCGTCTGCTCTCTCGATGAGAAGGAGATCACCAAACGCGACGAATGGCTGTCCGCCCTCTTCGACCGGCGCAACCTTTGGCCCGATCAGTATCTACAGCATCTGACCAAGGTTATCGGCACTATCGGCCGTCATGGTAATGCCGTGATTCTAGGCCGGGGGGCCACCTTTATTCTTCCTCATGAAGAGACCTTCAGCGTGAGGATCATCGCCCCCTGGGAAACAAGAATTGAAAAAAGCCTCAAGACCACCCGAGAAGAGGCGCAGCGCTACCTTGCCAACACGGATTCGAGCCGGGAGGCCTTCGTCAGGAAGTATTTCAACGCCGATGTGAGGGATCCCGCCTACTACGATCTCGTCCTCAACATGCGGAGGTTTTCCGTTGACAGTGCTGTAAAGGCTATCATCGCCGCCTTCAATTCCTGGAAGGGCTGATCCATATTTATTTCATGGGCCGGGATTCCTCGGGAGGGGGGGGAAATTCTGCCCCATGAAATTTTCCGGGGGGAATCGAAAATGTCGTTCCCCAGTTGACGAAAAATAAGGGCTATAATCTATGATCGACAGAGGATATACAGCGATTTCTCCGGGGGCGATCATCCAGGAGTCATTACCGGACTTTAGGATCTACATTCGCTCGGCTCAGGGGAAATATGTCCTCTGGGCCCTGGAAGGAAACAAAGTCAGTTCGGAACAGCTCGACAGACTTTCCGAAAGCGGAATGACGGATGTCTTCGTGGATCTTGAGGAAAAGTTCAAGTATGAACAATACCTCGAAAACAATCTGGGAAAGATCCTCGCAAATGATAAATCACCGATTGACCAAAAGGCGGCTATATTCAGTAAGGTTTCCACTAATGTCGTTAAGGATGCCTTTGAAACGTGCTTGGGGATGGGCACAATGGGGGCAAGCGCCATCCAGCGAACCCATAAATTTGTTGAAAACGCCCTGATCTTCATCAGAGAAACAAAGTCCCTTCCCGCCCTGGCAAAGATGATCGGACATGATTATCAGACATATGAACATGCCACCAAAGTCCTTTGGTTTACTACGGTATTTCTCAGAAACAACCTGGACGTAATGGAGCTGATTGAACCCAATTTTAAGACCTTAGATGCGGAAAAGAAGTTTGACATGTTAAGCCAATGCGGTGTTGGCGCCCTCCTTCATGATATCGGCAAGGCCCTCATTCCACAGGATATTATTAACAAAGACGGCCCCCTCACGGAGGTCGAATGGGAAGTCATGAAACGCCACCCTCTCAATGGCTTGGCGATGCTTCTGGATACGGATCTCCCCGTATTTGTCAAGAAGGCGATATTGCATCACCATGAGGATTTCCGGGGCGGGGGATATCCCATGAACGTTGATGGTAAGGACATCAACATTCTGGCCCGGATACTGAGAATCGCCGATGTATTTGACGCTATGACTTCCCGCCGGTCGTACAAGGAACCCATACCGCCCTTGAAGGCGGCACAAATCATGATCGGCAAACCAAAAGCGGGAGGGGAGGAGGGCGATGCGGACCATAATGATCGCGATCAGGGCATGAAAGGATGTTTCGATGAAGAGCTGCTACGAAAATTCATCCTCTTTCTAGGTAAGATGTCCTTGAGCGGATAAGCGAAAATGAACCACCAACACAAATAAGAAACCTCTTGACCTTGAGACGTAAGAAACCATTCCTCCCTTGATACATTCCCACCCCACCAGAATTTGATACATTTTTGTCCATACCTGCATTGATCAAACAATACTGTTCCAGCCCCTAAGCCATGCGGCATGGGGATCAACAACAATTAGTCCAATACAATCAGCCACATGACTGCGTAAAACCCCTTTGGCACGGTCCTTGATCTACTCTGATCATCCTTCACTTCAGGAAATATTTTTGTCAGGAGGTTTAATATGAACACAGGCGATACAGCGTGGGTACTGATGTCCACGGTCCTGGTGTTTGCCATGACGATCCCGGGGCTGGCCTTCTTTTACGGAGGCCTCGTCAGGAGGAAGAACGTCCTTTCCATCCTGATGCAATGCTTCATCATCATGTGCGTCATTTCTTTACAGTGGGTTCTCTTCGGCTATTCCCTGTCCTTCGGTCCCGATACGGGCCAAGGGATCATCGGCAGCCTGAAATGGGCGGGGCTCAATTATGTGGGGGGGCAACCCAACCCTGATTACGCCGCCACTATTCCCCATTCCGTCTTCATGATCTTTCAGTGCATGT
>DMAT01000072.1:3429-9780 GCA_003451635.1 Syntrophus sp. (in: bacteria)
GGGCCTTTGCGGAACGGATGAAGTTCTCCGCCTTTCTGGTCTTTACGGTCCTCTGGGCGACCTTAGTCTATGATCCTCTGGCCCACTGGGTATGGGGAACGGGCGGCTGGATGAGGAATCTCGGCGGCCTGGATTTTGCCGGGGGCATTGTCGTCCATGCGAGCTCCGGGGTGTCGGCCCTCGTCTTGTGCCTGCTTTTGGGCAAACGGGTTGGCTACCAGAAGACCCCTTTCCGACCCCATAACCTGCCCTTTACCGTCCTGGGAGGGGCCCTGCTCTGGTTCGGATGGTTCGGTTTCAATGCCGGGTCCGCCCTGGCGGCCAATGACCTCGCTGCCAACGCCTTTGTCACCACCCACATCGCCACGGCGGCGGCGGGACTTACCTGGGCTCTCATCGAATGGCAGCAACACGGCAAGCCCACGATCCTGGGGGCCGTCACGGGGGCCGTAGCGGGACTGGTAGCCATCACCCCGGCCTGCGGATTTGTGAACCCCATGAACGCCATCTTCATCGGCATTATTGTTGCCTTCATCTGCTACCTGGCCGTCGCCGTGATCAAGGCCAAGCTCGGCTACGACGACGCCCTGGACGCCTTCGGGGTTCATGGGGTCGGCGGCATCTGGGGCACCATCGCCGTAGGTCTCTTCGCGGAAAAAGCAGTCAACTCCGCCGGGGCGAACGGTCTCTTTTTTGGCGGCGCCCAGCTCTGGCCGCAACTAATTATGGCCGTCGTGGCACCCCTCTTCGCCGGCGTCATGACCTTTATCATCTACAAGCTGGTGGACGCCCTCATGTGCGCCCGGGTCAAGGAAAAGGACGAAACCATCGGTCTCGACCTGACACAACAGAGTGAAGCCGCCTACACGGTAATCGAATAGAAAGGAGATAAAACCATGAAATACATAATTGCCATTATTCAGCCCCATAAACTGGACGAAGTAATGACCGCCCTGGAAAAAGCGGAAGTACCCCTGGTGACGGTATCGAATGTCCTGGGCCGGGGCAGGCAGAAAGGCGTCACGGAAATATACCGGGGAACCAAGGAAGCGGGAAGCCTGCTGAAAAAGGTGAAACTTGAGATCGCCGTCAATGAGGAATTCGTGGCGCCGGCCCTGGAAGCGATCACGGGAAGCGCCAGCACCGGCGAGGTCGGCGACGGCAAGATCTTCATTCTCGATCTCCACGAGGTGATAAGAATCAGTACGGGAGAGCGGGGCGGCATTGCCATCGGATGACCCTTGGCAACAAGACCAGCATACATTATCGAAGGAGGATAAGCTTATGTTTTCAAAACAACAAGTTATAACGGCGGTTCTATTGTCGCTGCTGATGATTTTCAGTGNNTTTCCGCTGCGGAAGAGAAACCGGTGGCGGAAACGAAGGTCCCTGTCGAGACCGCCAAAGCGCCGGCAACAGCGGCAACAACAGCCCCGGCGGCTGAGGAAAAGCCCACGGGCGATTTCACCGTGTCGGCACTCAGCCAGTATATCTGGAGAGGTTATGAACTGAGCCGGAACAGTCTCGTCGTTCAGCCATCGGCGACGATCGGCTATAAAGGTTTTACCGCCAATGTCTGGGGCAACCTGGATACCCGTCCCTATTATAGCGGCACGGACCCCAGCAAGAGTTACAGCAGCACCTGGAATGAAACGGATTTAACCCTGTCGTACTCGAAGACCCTGGGGCTCTTCAACCTGGGCGGCGGCTATATCTACTACAGCCTGGGCGCCCTCAATCCGGATGCGCCAAAACGGATGGACTCCCAGGAGATTTTCGCCACTGTGGGCCTGAACACGATTCTCACGCCGACCTTGACGGTCTACAGGGAAATCGACCATTACCACAACTGGTACTTCCTGCTGGGCGTTTCCCATGTGTTCGAATTCAACAAGGTGATTTCTCTGAAACTTGCGGCAACGGCAAGCTATCTGCAAAGCACCGACGAGACCACCTATCCAAAGTTTGATGGGAACGCCGTGGCGACAGCCGATAAATTCAGCAACTTCCATGATGGAAATCTGACTGTCAGTCTGCCCATCAAGGCGACATCGTATATCACCCTGACGCCGACGATTTCCTATGTCTTCCCGCTTTCGGAAGATGCAAAGAACGAAATGAAGGGATTCGGCCTGAGCGGGAAAACCCCTGCTGATCGCGACAGCTCGTTCATCTACGGCGGCCTGGCGGTAAGCTTCTCGTTCTAGACGGGATCAAAATTATAAATCCCTTTTCGACTATAGATAAGGGCTGCGAATCATAACCGAAGGCCATGCACCCTCACCAGGGGCATGGCCTTCACCATTTTTCTTACACCCCCCTCCCGGAGAACAACCCCCCGGCTTTTCGTTCTCTCTCCCGTGCCGCGAAAGAAAATCAGCTTACCGGTACAGGATAAATCGCCCTTTTCGGGGGACGCCGCACGTATTTCTTCCTTGACACGGAAAGTCGGCGGCGCGTAACGTAAACTCGGGAGGGCGACTCATGGGAACAGAAATTGATCTTAAGATCGATGAGATCGGCGTCATTTTCGGAAGAGGTTTGGACACCGAGGGGACAATGCGCATCCTGCGGATTCTTGATGGGCCGGCATATTCGCAAGCATATCTGGAAGAGTTGAATCTGTATAGTGAACTCCTTCCCTTAGGGCGGGAAAAGCCTTTCACCCGGGAACAACGCCATCTTCATTTTCTCTGGGACGCCTTCGATAAGCTTCCCATCTGCCTGGATGCCAATTTCGGCATCCTTTTCCGGAGACTTATTGCTGAACGGCTTTTCAAAAAATGCGGCGTCGGTTTCATTGCGGAGGAGAATTTCCGGTTCAATTTCGGGCAGAATATCGAGGTCGGAGATTTTGTCTTTTTCAACCGCGGCGTGTTTGTCGACTCAAAAGGAGGCGTGATCATCGGCAATCACGTCGGCCTGACTGAGGATGTAAGAATCTTTACGCATAGCCACTCGGAGTCGTCGCATATAATCAGAGAATATAAACCGGTAGTAATCAAGGATTACGCCAAGATATACACCGGCGCGGTCATCCTTCCCGGCGTCACCATCGGGGAGCAGGCCATTGTCGCCTCTCACTCCCTGGTCACAAAAGACGTTCCCGCCAATACGCTGGTTGCCGGAATGCCCGCTCAGGTGGTCAGGGAAAGGAAAACGGATGGAAAATCGGGCGATGAACTGGATCACATCTGGTTATTCTAATGGAAGCGGGAAGACCGGCGGTGCGCGTTGGTATGAACAATACATCCCATTGGCTGAAAGAGGAAATTCCANNTATTTAGAGCCATATTCTCACGCGATAGGGGGATGCACTGCTTCCTCTTACCATGAATTCATGTATAAGATTTTATAATCTGGTATCGTATGTTTTAGGATGAATCATGGAAAGGCGGGAGGACTTTGTGCTTCCTGGGTGATAGAGCCCTTACTTCAGTACGTCCCAAGCCTCTGTGAACCATAATAAGTTGGTTGGATCATTGAATCCTTGTCACGCTGGAGGATTGGTCTGGAGGCTTTGATCTGCTTTTCCCTTCAAATATTTGGAGGTGATGCAATGTCAGGTTTCATAAGTGGTTTTGAAGGTTTTGTCGGCATCGATATTTCCAAAGATAAGTTCGATACCTGTGGGATAACAGGAGAGGAGACCAAGTTCTTTCAGTTTTCGGCGACCATGGATCGAAAAGGTTTCGATAAACTGAAGAGTCATCTCGCCTCTGTTTCCGTCTCGTCTCTTTTAATCGGGATGGAGTCCACAGCGTCCTATCATGTCAATCTCTTCTCTTACCTGGTTTCTGAGGGCTACAACGTCATTCTCATCAACCCTTTGCTGATTTCCAATTACGTGAAGATGCAGCTCAGGAAGACCAAGACCGATAAGAAGGACGCTGTTGTCATTGCCCAGTTTCTTCGCACCAACGGGGATACCCTGATTCAACGAGTGAGTTTGTCTTTGATTTCCGATCTTCGGGATCTTTCTCGTCAGCGGGAAAGTCTGGTTGACGAGATGACTGCTCTGAAGATGGAAATCAAGCGGCTCCTGAATATCACGTTTCCTGAGTTGGAGCATATGACAGGGATATTTACGAAAGCCATCCTTAAGCTTCTATTGCGCTATCCGTCTGCACATTCTCTAAAAGGTGCCGATCTTGATCATCTTACACAGACGTTAATAGCGGATTCTCAGGGACATAAAAGGGAAACCTTCGCTGAAGCTCTTCTAAAAGCGGCCCGATCTTCTATAGGGACCGATAGCCCCGCAAAGGATATGATCCTGAAACAGAATATAATGCTGCTTCTTTGGCTCGAAGACGCCCTTCAAGAGATAACCGGTATGCTGATTGAGATGAGCCGCAATTTGATGGAAGAAGATATAAACATCCTTACTTCCATCAAAGTTATCGGCAACAAAGCCGCCGCCACTTTTCTCATCGAAATGGGTAGCAGCATTAATCAATTTGAATGTTCCGGTAAAATCATTGCCATGGCAGGCTTGGATCCGGCTGTTTACCAATCTGGTAAACATGAAGGCAAAGGCAAGATAACGAAACGAGGCAACCGTCATCTGCGGAAGATCATATGGCTGATGACAACCAAGGTGATCCAATACACGGACATTTTTAATGTCTATTATCTCAAACGAAGGAAGGAGGGATTACCCTATAAGATGGCCGTGCTGGCAACTGCACATAAATTGATCCGTGTCGTCTATGCTATGTTGAGACAACGGACAACTTTTTGTCTGCAGGCGAATTCATGATAGTTGACTGTAGTCAAGCATCCGGCAATTTTGACGGCTCAACGTCCTTGTCGAGTAGGCATAATATGGTTCCTATCATTTAGGTTTACTTTGTATTCCCTGTTTCTCCGCCCTTTCGGTTTGCGGAGTGTCACAATATTCAAACCATATGAGGAACTTCAACACCCCTCACAGAACCGGACTTGTGGATTTCCCACATCCGGCTCTTCAGATTAACTCACAGAATCATCGGCGTAGCGAATAATCTCGCAGAAACCCCTCACATGGTTTTTCAACACTGAATTGAACCATGTGTCCAGCACATAGTGCAGGAAGACGTTGGCAAGCATCGGGCTTAGTATGGAGCCCTGTGGCGTCCCCTTATCCGTTCTTATCAGCATCCTCTCGTCGATGTATCCGGCCTTCAGGAATTTGTTGATAAGCATTAGCAATGATGTGTCCGCTATCCTTAACCGAAGGAACTCCATTAGCTCCTCATGCGACACATTATCAAAAAATCCCTTGATGTCCGCTTCCACAACGTGATTCACTGGACGATACGTGATCAGGTCGTTCAGGGTCTTCAATGCCTGATGGCAGTTCCTCTTTGGACGGAAACCGTATGAGCAGTCCAGAAAGTCCTGCTCGTATATGCTCCCAAGTATCCGCGTTACGCCGCTTTCCACCACCTTGTTTTCCAAAGCAGATATTCCCAGCGGTCGTTTTTCCGTTTCGCTCTTGGGTATGTATACTCTCTTGGCCGGAATCGGTTTGTACTTCTTGCTTTTCAACCTCGACACCAGAGAATCCAAGTTTTCGTCTAAATTTCTGCCGTAGTCCTCCCAACTTGCATTGTCCACTCCTACAGCCTTATTCCTGTTCAGGCTGTTGTAGCAGTCCAAGAGAAACTCCTTGTCCAATAAATGAGCAAGGCTCGTGAATTGGAACACCGGGTCTCTCTTGGCGTGTTCTGATATGAGAGATAATTTCATCCATGTTTTTCCCGTCTCAGTGTGCGGCATGACTGATCCCATCCCTCTGCGTTAACCTGCCGACCCCTTCGAGTGGGCTTCCCCCTCAACGGGCATTACCCCGCCTACACCTCTACTATGAGTCGGTCCGACTACCGGAGCGTCATACCGCCGCGTCACTTTTCCGGCTCCTTGGCGGCTTCTAAACGGAACACTCCGGTTCTCCCAAGTTCCAATACAGACCGTTCGTTGGCCCGCCACGGACTTAGACCCCGGCATGCTGGATACGCACTCACCTTTAGCGCACGTACCAGTACTGGCTTCCAGGGTTCGAAACCCTTGGCCCAATGCAACTAGAATAATTTCGGGGCTCAATACCTTCACTTGCGTTGTGGCTGACTCAACTCCTTCCTCATGGCTTCGCATGATCCGTTACCGTCTCATGCGCATGTTTCAGTTCCGGGCTGGTGGTTAACCTTTACCCGTGCCGGATTGTCCGGCTTGCCTATATTAGCTGTGCTTGGCGCACTCGAACGGTATTCAATAAGCTCGGGATAGCCCGGACGGAGACAAAGAAACCAGATTAAACGTCCCCTCTCTTCAAAATATTCCCCTCAATATGTTGAGGTTCCGCCAAAT
>DMAT01000344.1 GCA_003451635.1 Syntrophus sp. (in: bacteria)
CCGCCGATGATACCGCCGACGTGGATGGCTTTTCCCGTTATTACGGTTACGTCGATATTTCCTTTGTTATAGATATAGCCTGTCTCGGCGTTTTTAGGTTTTCCTACAAATTTCGGAAAGGTCATTCCATATCCCAGCACACCGCCGATATATGCGTTTTTGATATCGCCGGTGGCGGTAAGGATCACTTTGCCTGCATTATAAAGGTCCGCAGATTCGCTGATACTAAGCTCGTCGGCTTGAACACCGGCGATACCGCCGATGTTCAGGTCTTCGCCGGAGGCTTTGACGGTAATAGTGCCGGTGTTATAGCAGCGGGAGATTTTTTTGTGTGGTTTCGCGCACACACCGCCGACCACCAGCGATCCCGGTCTGGTAATACGCTGACGGTTTTTCGCACGGGCATTGAGAATATTTCCTTCAAATACAATGGTGCCGCGGTGATGGGAATTGGATATCCAGTTGCCCCCGGCCGCCAGACCGCCCACATCCGTATCTCCTTCTCCTTTCACCGTAATTGTCGCCTCGCTGAAACAGTTATCCATCACATCCACTTCAATGGCAATTGCCGCCGCGGACACTCTGTACAGGTAATCTTTTCTTATGCTGTTATAGGCGATGATTGATCTTTTGCCGATGCCGAGATTCTTTATTACCGAGGCGCCGCCAAAAAGGGCCAGAGACATTTCCACCGTGCCGGAAGCATCATCGAAGGTCGGCTCGGTTGTCTTATCGGTGATACGCAAATTGTCGATCACATGCCCACCCCCGTCAAAACTTACCCATGTGCCCGTTATGGTAGGAAACTCAAATTTTGAACCGTTCATGTCAAGGTCCGCGGCGAGTTTCACAAAATTGCCCTTAAACGACCATGTAAGTCCCTTGAGACCGGTTTCCTTGCCGAATGCGTCCAGATCCTCATTACCTTTTGCGAGCCAGGCAAAATAAGCCAGCTTCCCCGCGGTATCGATGATGAACGGATTGCTCTCGCTGTTCGTTTTCGTTGGATCAAGAAGTTTGAACGGGTATTTCTTTCCATCCCATTTTTTTCCGTCGGCAGCGACAACAGGGGAAACGCTGATAAGAAGTAGCGCAAATAGAGCGCCAAGGAATACTGCACAGGGTCGTAATATGGAATGTTTCATTAATGATCTCCAATTATCATGAATCGGTTGAAAAGGTTCGCTGGACAGCACCGCCTCGTCAAATTGTCAAACTATTTGGCCTTCTCGTTTTCCGACTGCATAAGGCTAATCAGACGATTAAGCAGCCAGATGATCTTTTCCATCATCACTGTCAGGTCCAGCAGGCATCCTTTGTCATTTGCCGCAGCGAGCTTGTCGCTGTCCATATACGCCTTGCGTAGCTGTTCCATCGTCGGGCCATTGCTGTAACTGAGGTCCTGGAGCATCCGTACCTGCTCCGGAGCGTTTGTTCTTTCCGTATCGGCGGCAAAGTTCAGCAGGAAGTCTATCGATTCCAGGCAAGCACCCGAAAGCTCCTTCAGGGAAGGATATGTCCTCGCCTGCATGATGATTTTCGCACCTGCAGCGGTACTGTCGGCAAGTTGATCAAGCAAAGCCTGACGTGTCTGAAAATAGGCATGATTCTTCGCCGTCTGGGGTTGCATCCGCATGGCTGCAACCGTTGCCGTCGACTCCGCTACCTCGCTCGAGAGGGATTTGAAGGCAACATGACGGGAGGCGAGGTCAATACCATCATAATCTTCTCTTGCCGTAGAGACAAATGCCGCGATCTGTTCCAATTCGCGCGTCTGTTCCAGTCGGATCAGTTCCAGGCCCGTGTCCGGGTCCTCGGGTTGAAATTCCGATAGATATTTGGGATGGGACAGGTCCTCTTCTTCCGATGGCGGGAGAGATATTGCCAGCCATCGGGTCAGCGGTCCATTAATTGTGATAAAAAAGATTGCCGATGTCATATTGAACAGCAGGAACACCCAGGCTGCCTGATCGTCCAGGTCCGGAATGAACGAATTCAGCAGGGCCATTACAAGGGGAACGTGCAAATAGACCTCTATGTAATAGAGCAGAATAAAAACCACCGCCCCAAAGACATTGAACATGTTTACAAAGCGTACAAGCTGTCGCGACGTGCCGCGAAACGCCTGTCCGATCATCACCTTGAATATGGTCGAACCGATCGCTGCGCCATACATGAACAGGAATGCCTGCGGACCCGTCAGGATACCTTCCCTCGCCAAGCCTATTGCCACCAGTGCCACGGCCGTTGATGACTGGGCTATGAATCCCAGCGTCATGCCTGCCATGATCGACAGCAAGGAATAATCACGGCTAAATGCCATTGCCCCGGTAAACCAGGCCTCCTGCCGCAACGGTTTAACCCCGGCAACCATCATCTCGATTCCGAAGAAAATCAGCCCCAGGCCCAGTCCGATGAGGAAATACGTCCGGTATCTCTCATCTTTTGTCAGATACATCGCGATTCCGCACAGGCCGACAAGGAACATTACGCCTACGGTAATATCCAGGGAGACGATAAAGACGAGGACACAATTCCCGACGCTGAAGCCATTCAGGATAGTGATCGCCTGCGAGACTGTGATCATCCCGGCGCTGATCAGGCTGGCCAAGATTACCAGCGCCGCCGAGGTGCTCTGCATAACTGCCCCGGACCCCAGGCCAAAGGCCAGGGCACGTGCCCGCGATGAGACAAACTGGGTTGCCAGCATCCGGAACTGCCTGCTGCCCACCTGCTTGAGACCGGAAGAGAGCATTTGAACGCCTGTGAACATCAAACCCAGGCCAAGAAGAATTTTACCGATTACTTCGATGATAATCACCCCAAATTTTCGGGCTTATTGCCTTTCAGACTTTTCCTTGCCGTGTCGAAAAATATAAGCAAAAAAGCATCGCATGTCAAAAGAATAATATCTTTTTTCCCGGAAATTATTTTGACAGGAAGAGCGAATCTATCTATACTCCCCCCACAAAGAAATGCATGATCACGGACTGGTCAGGGAAGGGTTACAAACAGTTCTCTGACCAGTCTCCAAAGGAGGACAATAATGAATTACTTTACGGCTAAAAAATTCTCTTTTATTTCAAAGACCCTGCCTCAAGACACCTTTGGAGTGATAAGCATGAAAGGTTCGGAGGGGATATCCAAACCCTACGAATTTGAGATTATGCTTGTTTCGGACAATCTCGAAATAGATTTCGATGTGATCATGCAAAACACGGCCAAGCTCGTATTCCATCGGGAAACAGGGGACGATGCGATTTACAACGGCATCATTACCCATTTCGAGCACGTCCATGCGATCGGAGAATATGCCTTTTATCGGGCCTATCTTGTCCCTCGCCTCTGGTGGCTGTCCATTACCAAGCATAACCAGATCATCCTCGATAAATCCCTGCCGGAGTTTGCCCAGATGGTGCTTATCGACGGCGGCCTCACGCCGAATGATTTTGAATTTCGCCTCCAGGGCGCCTATGACCCCATTGAATACGTATGTCAGTACAATGAAAGCCACCTGAACTTTCTCTCCCGCTGGCTGGAACGGGAGGGCATCTACTATTATTTCGACCAGACGGAAGGCGGCGAAAAGGTGATCTTCACGGACACACGCCTGGCCCACACCGACCTCGCTGCAGGCAAGGTTCTCACCTATTCGCCCCCTTCGGGACTTGAAGCCCTGCGCGCCGCAGAAGTGGTGGCATCCTTTCATTGCCGCCGGAGCCTGATGCCGGAGAAGGTGTTTCTGAAGGATTACAACTATCGAAAGCCTTCCCTGGAAATGAGCGGTGAGGCGAATGTGGATACGAAGGGGCGGGGCACGGTCTTCTTTTACAACGAGCATATCAAAACACCGGAAGAGGGAAAGCGCCTTGCCAAGATCAGGGCCGAGAGCATTCTTTGCCGTCGGGAAGTATATCTTGGCGAAGGGTCTGTTCCGTTTATGCTGCCCGGCTTTACCTTTACCCTCGAAAGTCACTACCGGAAAGGCGTCAACCAGAATTATCTGATTACGGATATCGATCATGAAGGCAATCAGACCGGCTATCTGTTGTCAGGTATCAGCGTGGGCGGGGGCGGTGATGAAGAAAATAAAGTCAATTACCGCAACTATTTCACCGCCATCCCCGGGTCCGTCCAGTTCCGGCCCGAGGCGAAGGCGGAAAAACCGAAAATTTCCGGCACGATCTCGGGTATGATCGATGCGGCGGGGAGCGGTCAATACGCAGAGCTTGATCCCCAGGGCCGGTACAAGATCATCTTTCCCTTTGATCTTTCCGGCCGGAGCGGCGGGAAGGCCTCAAACTGGGTAAGGATGGCTCAGCCTTATGTCGGCTCCGATCACGGCATGCATTTCCCCCTCCACAAAGGAACGGAGGTGCTGATTACCTTCATCGACGGCGATCCCGAACGGCCTATTACTGCCGGCGCGGTACCGAATCCCGAGACTCCGAGCGTCGTCAGCGGCGATAATCAGTCCATGGCGGGTATCCATACGGCCGGCAAGAACAAGATTGCCATCGAGGATCAGGCGGGGAGTGAACGCATCCTCCTCCATTCACCGAATCAGGGCAGCTTCATCCGCATCGGGGCCCCCAACGACCCGCCGCCCTGGCCGGATGACTATTCTTCGAATCCGGACAACACCGACTACGGATTTAATTTTAATACGGCGGCGCAATTGGATATTACCGCGGGCACGTCAAATGAGATTATCTTAGGGGAAGCGACGTCGACGGTGGTCGGGGCGGAGATCTCCACGACCCTCGGCTTGACCATTTACCTCTACCTGCTTGGCTATTGTGATGTTAAGTTTCCCGAAAGCTGGGACTTCTCGCCGGAAACACATGAAATGAAAGGTCTGAAAACAGAGATCCATGGTATAAAAAACAGTATCGAAACAACGAGTAATGCTATTCTTGCTGAGGCCAACCAGATAGCCGCCACGGAACTCAAGGTTGCCAACCTGAAAACGGCGGTTGATGATCAAAAGGTTCAAGTGGTGGCGGATTATACGAAAGCCATCGCAGCTAAGACCGAAGCCCTTGCTACCGTAGCGCAAGTGGCAGCCTCGGAGGAAAAGGCCATCGCCGAATCGACCAAGGCCATTGCCGCCTCGACGAAGGCCCTGGGTGAGCGGATCGATGTAATAGGGCAAGACACCAAAACCGNNACGCCGCTGACGAAGTAAAAGTCCTTGCTTCCAAACTACATACTTGCGCCGAGGCCACGTACACGATCGCGACGCAGACGAACGTTCTTGTTGAAGAGAGTACTGTTGCCGCTCTCGTCAGCATTCTATGAGTGGCGGACAGGTGATGGCAGGCTTGAGCGGAAGGCTGAACCTCCCTCGGCAAGGAAGCTATGAAAGTATATAAAAAAAACCAGCATTCCCTCTTCGTGAAACCCTTTGGGGTGCAAAATAAGCTCTATCTGGCCCTGACCGTTTTTATCTATTTCGATCTCACGGCCCCCGATGATCCCCTTACGGAACAGGAGTTGTGGAAAACTATCCCCGAGCAGTTGAAACCCTCTCCCATCCTTGACATGGGGATGCCGAAACCGCGCGGCGAGGTCCTCCTCACGGGGTCGTGTTTTTCCCCCCGGGGCACGGTCAGAAACGCCTCCACCGTTTCTTTCCGGGTGGGCGACCTCCGCAAGGAAATAGCCGTTTTCGGCGACCGCTGGTGGCAGAAGAACAACGCCGGTGTAAATGTTATCACCGATCCGGTCCCTTTTTCCGAGCTGCCCCTTACCTGGCGAAATGCCTTCGGAGGAAAGGATTTCCCTGCCAATCCCGTTGGGAAGGGTGTTACCCCGGTACTCAGGAAAGATGGAGAGCCACGAACGCCGCTGCCGAACATTGAATATCGGAGCATGATCATCGGCTCGCCTGCCGACCGGCCTCTGCCCGCCGGATTCGATGTCGTCGACATGATGAACCCAGAGCGGCAGAAAAAGACCGGCACCTACGACGATAAGTGGCTGAAGGAGAAGTGGCCCTACTTTCCCGACGACATGGACGATGAATATTTCAACTGCGCCCCTGCCGATCAGTATATCGGCGCTTTCTTCCAGGGTGGCGAGGCGATCGAGATCCTCAACATGCACCCCGATATGCAGCTTATCGAGTCGCACCTGCCGGAACTGCGCATTCGTTGCTTCGTCACAAAAAAGGAATCGCCTAAATCGGAAGTAGAGGTTTTCCAGAATGTCACCACCCGCGTGGACACGCTGTGGCTTTTTCCGTCGATTCTGCGCGGGGTGGTCATGTACCGGGGCACGACGGAGATATACGACGAAGAATATGAAGACGTCCTCCGGATCTTCATTGCCACGGAGCGGCTGACAGACCCGCCCCTTCCCCTGGAGCATTACCTGGAAGAGCAGAAAAAGGCCATGGACATGACCGTTTCCGTGGACATGGCGCCCCTTCAGGAGGCGGCGAAAAAGATCGGCAAGATGATGAAACGGCTGAAGAAAATACCGAAAGACATCGACCATTCCCTGAAAATGGCTACGGGAAAAGCCCCGGTCATGCCCCGGACCCCTGCCGAAACCGTAGCTGTCGGCCAGCAGGTCATCGGGGACAACCTTGCCCTCCTCGACCGGCTGGAGGCACAGTCCCGGGACCTACACGGCAAATTTGGCCATCTGGCCAAAATCGACTTGACCATGTTTGAGCGGATGCGGGGAACCCTGCGGGCGACCTCGACCAAGATCGGTGAAAGCCTGACCAAAATTGAAACGATGACGGCGAAGGTGAGGGAGGACGCCGCGGCGGGTCTCAAGGCAGGGGCGGATAAGATAAGGATGACCATTCCTGCCGCCCAGCTCGATAAGATCGGATTCGCCCCGGAGGAGTTGCTGGACCCAAAGAAGAAGGTCAACCCCTGGCACGATCGCGGCTTCCCCCTGATTGTACAATGCCGGCGAAATCTTGAAGCCGACCGTGATGCCCAGAGGGCCCTCCATGACCTCGGCATCGAAAAAGATACGATCAAGCGGGCCTGGCTGGGCATAAACCCTGCGGAAATAAAGGATTCCCGGGCTATCTGGGGCCTGAAGCCGTCCCCTGATCCGCCAAAAGACGGCACCCCGAAAGGCGGTGCGGCGAGCGGGGACGATCTTGTCATCCCCGCCGGTCTGGTCCTGCCCCGTTTCAACGAAGCCGTTTTAAACAGAATTCTGATCCTGCCCGATAACTTGCAAAAAGATGAGGGCTGGCAAAAAGACGGCGACCTGACTGGATGTGAGCTTGTGGACGGTTCCGACAAAACGTCGCTCCTCTTCATTGCCGAGGATGGCGCCCCTGTCGTTGTCGTAGCCGATGAGCTTCAGGCCCTTCTGATGGAACAGGAGATCGGCGATGCCTGTACGGTTATTNNAGGCCCGATGAGAAGCCCTCCAAGGAAGGCGACGCCCAGATCAAAAAGGCGGAGGCCTTCCTTATTGTCATGCCGGAAAAGGCGGCACCCGGCGCCAAGGATTGGGAGGCATGGAAGAAGGCCTATCCCGATTCCCGTCCCTACGCCCTCCCCAAGGGGGAAAATCTCTTCGCCGCCCACAGAATGGGCGTGGACATCCGGGCCTGGATAATGGATGCCCTGCCCGAGGCGTTTCGAAAGAGACACAAGATTGCCCCCTCCCTGCCGGAGCCGGGTAAACATCCCACCGCCGAGGACCTGACCGTGCCGATTCCCGCAATCGACGTCAAGGCGATCGTTGACAAGGCGAGTAAGGAGATGCGCGGTTATCTGGACGGTAAGATGGGCGACCCTGTCGCCATGAAGGCGCAGATGAAGGCGGAGCTCCTCGCTCGGGTCGGGGATACTCTGAAAAAGGCCGGTCTTGATCCTGAGGAAGTATTGAATGCCAGCCCCAGCCCCAAGCCCAACGCCATCGCCGCGGCGGGAGATACCATGACGGCGAAGCTCGCCCTCAACGCCGAGGCCCTGAAAAAACAGGGGGT
The DNA here is from genome assembly GCA_003451635.1 of Syntrophus sp. (in: bacteria). GTDB lineage: Bacteria > Desulfobacterota > Syntrophia > Syntrophales > UBA8958 > UBA8958. Next base: position 7,970 of record DMAT01000344.1, read on the forward strand.
TTTTACACCGGACGTTGAACAGAAGTTCGGCAAAATATCATCAGATATCAAGAAGATGAGTCAGGAGGGCCAGGCCAGTTTCGATGCGGGCATGGCAAAACTTGCCGCGGCGAAGGAGACTGCCGCGGCGGCGTCGATAAAAGTAAAGGCCCAGGAGATGCCCCCCGGGGCAAAGGCGACTTTTGCCAAGTTCGGCATGGATACGGACCGCATGGTCAAGAGGACCAGGGAGGAGGTTATCGCCATGCACGGCCGGGGTGAGAGCCTTTCCTTTGCCAGGCTTGCCGGGGTGGACCTGTCCGGTCTCGACCTCTCCGGCATCGATCTTAACCAGGCCCAATGCCAGAAGACCAATTTTGCCGGTTCCGTCCTGGACGGCGCCGATTTTACCCAGGTCATGGCCATGGAGGCGGACTTTACGGGCGCCTCCATGCAGAAGGCAAAACTGGACAAGTGCATGCTCATCAAGGCGAAGCTCAAAAAGGCCGATCTGCGGGAGGCCGTGATGAACATGGCAACCATCCAGGAGGCCGATCTGTCCGAGGCCGACCTGTCGGGAAGCACCATCTATATGACGACGATCATGAAGACATCCCTGGCGAAGGCGAAATTTAACGACATCAAGGCAAATCTGTCCGTCTTCTCCGACGGAGACGCCTCCGATACGGCATTCAAGGGGGCCCGGCTGGAGAGGTGTCTCATCCGCAGACTCACCCTTGACCGGGCAAATTTCTCTCAGTCCACCCTCCCCTCGACCACGTTTATGGAGGTAAACGGCGAGGGGGTCAGTATTTACGGGGCCGATATGCACAAAACCCGCATGGGCAATAATTCGCGTCTCCCCGGGACCGACCTTCGTAATGTTACCTTTACCCAGGGCTCGTTGCGCGAAACCGATCTTTCCGGGAGCAAATTTACCGGATCATGCCTCGACGGGGCGCTTATTGAGAAGTGCGACCTCCACGATGCCGACCTCTACGGCGTTTGCGCCAAGACGTGCCGGTTTGCCAAATCAAATCTGGAGGGGGCGGAGATGCGGCATATCAACCTTTTTTGCGGTTCCCTGAGAAAATCAAGGCTGGTCAACGCCGACTTGCGGGGGGCCAACCTCTACGCCGTCGATTTTTACAAGGCCGTATTGGGGGCGACCCAGATGGATGACGCCAATGTGAAGAGATCGCTCCTCTTCAAGCACACGGATGCCCTGAGAGCGGAAAAGGGGATTACATGAGGGGAGAAGAGGTTATTCGGGCCATCGCCGCCAATGAAACACTGGCAGAAGTCGATCTCACGGGCATAGATCTCACCGGGCTCGATCTTACGGGAGGCCGTTTTGAAGACTGCACGTTCAAAGACGGTGATCTTTCCGGCGCCAAGATTCTCAAGACGGGCTTCCGGCGATGTGACTTCTCCGGGGTACGCTTTCACGGCACCGACCTCACCAAAGTCAATTTCATGAAGATGAACTTTGCCGGGGCCTCCTTCCAAGAGGCGACGCTCCATGAGACGCTCATGACCCATGCGAATCTGGCCCAGGCCGATCTTTCCGGGTGCTTCGTAAGCTGGACCCTCATGCAGCACGCCGATCTGACGGGGGCGAACTTCAAAAATGCCCGGTTTGAAAAGGCCCTCCTCCAGCATTCAAAACTCATCGGCGCCGATTTTACCGGGGCGGACCTCCTCAAGGTCATGTTCAACGGCTCAGACCTTACGGATGCCAAATTTAAGGGCGCCCACTTCAACAAGATCCTCTTTCAGGGATG
>DMAT01000374.1 GCA_003451635.1 Syntrophus sp. (in: bacteria)
GCAAAATACCGTAAATACCCGTCCCTGTACGACCGCTATCGCCTCAAGGCCCTAGCTATTGCAAGCTATCCCATGTATCGCGGCATTGCCCGCCTGTTGGGGATGGATATTGCGCGGCATACAGAAACGGTAGCAGAGGAGATCGCCCTGCTTCGGGAGCATTACGGGGATTATGACTTCTTTTTCATCCATGTTAAGGCAACCGATTCCCGGGGCGAGGACGGCAATTTCGACGGTAAGGTTACCGTCATCGAAGAGCTGGACGCAATGTTGCCCCAGATTACGGATCTGCAACCAGATGTCCTGGTTGTAACGGGAGATCATTCCACCCCGGCGATCATGGCGTCCCATTCCTGGCATCCCGTACCAGTCATCCTGTCGGCACCGACTTGTCGTCCCGACATGGTTGTATATTTCGCTGAAAGAGACTGTATCCGCGGCGGTCTGGGCCGTATGCCGATGATGTATCTCATGGGCCAGGCCCTTGCCCACGCCAAGCGTCTGGAGAAATACGGCGCCTGATAAGTCAACACTCCCGTGACGATTACATTGAAGCATGACGCATCGTAAAAAAGGGCGTGCCGGAAAGGTTGGTCCGAATGGTTCTCAAAAATGTTTTACCGACGGACAACTCGACCGTAAAGTGAGCAGGGCGCTCGACAAGGGCCACCGACAATCCTGATTCCTCGTCCAACGGTATCGCCGTCCCTGATTTTAAATGTATATTATCCATTGACACGAGAAAACAGCCCCCCTATACTCCACACTGTCAGAAGCAATATCTTCGTACGCCAGGAAAAGCTTGGCGAATCCAGTTGGTTGAGAATCCGGTCTGGCAAAGTAGCCGACCGTCAGAAAGGTTACCCGCGGATTTATGCCGCAGGTATGTGAACCTGCCTGAGGCGCCGGATGCGTGAAATCCGCAAGTCCGGCTGTGTGAGCGGCCTGCCAGGCTCCGCTCTGAAGATGGCAAAACGTCCTGCAATTTATGGTTGCGACCTGGCCCTGGACAACGTTAACAAGCTGGAAGTTGAAGGCTGCGCCCAGTGATTTAGCACCGACGATCAGAAGGAAGGGATGAAGGCGTTCCTGAAAAGGAGGATGGCCAATTTCAAGGGTTGCTAGAAAAGTTTAGGGCGGGGCAGCGCAATTTCCCGCAGGGGTTTGAAGGCGCTGCCTCAACCTGGGGGATGGGTATCTTAAAAAAACTTTTTTAATTCCATGGACGGGGGGTAATAAGTATGAATTTCGGACTGACTGAAGAACAGCAAATGGTAAAGGATCAGGTCACCAAATTTGCAGAAACCAGGATCAAACCCATAGCGGCGGAGCTGGATCACACCCATCGTCATCCCGAGGAAATATGCCGGGCCCTTGGTGAGATGGGCGTTATGGGCGTAGCCATTCCCACTGAGTACCTCGGCGCCGGTATGGACATAGTCACCTACGTCCACGCGATGATCGCCATTTCCAAAGCCTGTGCGAGCTGCGGCGTCATCGTCTCCGTGAATAACTCCCTTTATGGATTCCCCGTCAATACCTTCGGGACGGAAGAGCAGAAGCTGAAGTACCTTACCCCTGTCGCGAGTGGCAAGGTTGAGGGCTGCTACGCCCTGACGGAGGCCGGCGCCGGTTCCGATGCCGGAGCTCTTGCCTGCAAGGCGGAGCTGAAAGGGGACAAGTTCATTGTCAATGGCACCAAGCGTTTCATCACCAATGGAAATGTGGCCCAGTATTGCGTGCTGGCGGCAACGACCGATGCGAGCAGGGGCTACAGGGCCGTCATCAACCTGATTGTTGACCTGAAGAATACCCCCGGCTTCTCAGTCGGTAAAATCGAGGAGAAGATGGGCATTCTGGCGTCCGGTACGGCCGAGCTGGTCTTTGAGGATGCGGAAGTCCCGGCGGCCAACCTGTTGGGCAAGGAAGGCCAGGGATTCAAACAGATGTTGATGGGACTGGACTGCGGTCGCATCGGCATAGGCTCCCAGGCCTGCGGTATCGGTAGAGCCGCCCTGGAAGACGCGCTGGACTACGCCAAGGAAAGGGTGCAGTTCGGCAAGCCGATCTCCACCTTCCAGGCCATTCAGTTCAAACTGGCCGATATGGCAACGGAACTGGATGCGGCGGAACTCCTCCTCCTGAGGGCCGCCTGGATGGAAGACAATCACCTGGATTACGAGAAGGAATCGGCCATGGCCAAGATGTACGCCTCCGACGTCGCCATGAGGGCGGCCATTGAAGGCGTACAGATCTTCGGCGGTTACGGCTATTGCAAGGAATACCCGGCGGAGCGTCACATGAGAGACGCCAAGATCTGCCAGATCTATGAAGGGACCAACGAAATCCAGAGAGTGGTTATCGCCCGGAAACTCCTTAGCCTCCGCTAACAGGGCTGAAGGTTGACATCAACTCGGGGGCGGGGTTTATTATTGACCCGCCGCCTTTACATTTTCAAGGCTTCGCAAAAAAGTCCCGATGCGACGCTGCGCTGCTTCCTTCATCACTGCGTACTACGCCAAGCACTCCTCATGACTCGGTCTTTGCGCGCCTTGCCTGGGGATCTTTTTTGCAAAGCCTTCTATCATGGATAGTTCAGGGACGGTCTTGGCGGTCTGCCTGGCCCGGAAGGAGTGACGGAGCTGGAAACGGCGCATAACCTCAATTGCCGGCCGGACATGGTCACGTGTTTCGCTGAAAGAGACCGTGTCCGCGGTGTTCTGGCCCATATGCCGATGACGTGTCTTATGGGCCGGGCCCTCGCCCATGCGAGACGTCCGGAGAAATTAGGCGCCTGTAAAATCGAGGCGACAAGATAGATAATCCAAGCCAAGTCCCGATCTATGGGAACGCATGGATTATTTTCAGTTCTCTTCTCTTGGCATACCTCTGCTGATTTATTTTCATTATTTTCTTGCGTATAACTACATATGGTGTTATTAACCACCGGTACCCCAACATATAGCGATCTGGTTTTGATAAATGAGACTTACAGTAATGCAGGGAGGGAGACGATGCATACGAAGATCCGTAAACGGGATGGCCGGCTGGTCAAGTTCAACGCGGAGAAGATCACCAAGGCCATTGCCAAGGCAGGCGCAGCCACGGGAGAATTTGATGCGAAGGTCGCAAAAAAACTGACGATCAAGGTCTTGAGCTTGGCGGAGAAGCTTTTCGACGGCGAGATTATGACGGTTGAGGAGGTTCAAGACATTGTCGAGGAAGTACTCCTGGATTCCCTCCATCGCCGGACAGCCAAGGCCTACATCATTTACCGGGACCAGCATGCCCGCCTCAGAGAGATCACCAACAAGATGGAAGTGGATCTCGTTGACCAGTACCTCAAGAAAATTGATTGGAAAATTAACGAGAACAGCAATATGGATTATTCCCTCCAGGGGTTGAACAATTATATTGCCTCGGAGGTGAGCAAGGTCTACTGGCTAAATGAGATCTATTCCCCGGAGGTTCGCAGGGCCCACCTTGAAGGGGACTTTCATATCCATGATCTGAGTCTCCTTTCTGTTTATTGTGTCGGCTGGGATCTTTATGACTTGCTCCTGGAGGGGTTCAAAGGCGTTTCCGGCAAGGTCGAAAGCAAACCGGCGCGCCACCTGCGGAGCATTCTGGGACAGGTAGTTAATTTCTTCTATACCCTCCAGGGAGAAGCGGCAGGGGCCCAGGCCTTTTCTAATTTCGATACCCTTCTTGCCCCCTTCATCCGTTATGATGGACTCAATTACAGGGAAGTCAAGCAGGTCCTCCAGGAATTTATTTTCAATATAAATGTACCTACCCGGGTTGGATTTCAGACACCCTTTACCAATGTTACCCTTGATGTGACCGTGCCCAGGCATTATAGGGATCAGCATGTGATTGTCGGTGGTGTCCCGCAAAAGGAAACCTACGCTGATTTTCAGAAGGAACTGAACCTCTTCAACAAGGCCTTTCTGGAAGTCATGGTAGCCGGCGACGCCAAGGGACGGGTTTTCACCTTTCCCATTCCGACCTATAACGTTACAAAGGACTTTAACTGGGAAGACAACAATCTCGACGGCCTTTGGGAGATGACAGCCAAGTACGGCGTTCCATATTTTTCGAATTTTATCAATTCCGACATGAGCCCCGAAGACGCCCGGAGCATGTGCTGCCGTCTGCGCATTGACAACAGGGAACTGGAGAAAAGAGGGGGCGGACTGTTCGGATCACATCCTCTGACCGGTTCTATCGGCGTGATTACGATCAATATGCCGCGCGTCGGCTATCTTGCCCACTCGGAAAGCAATTTTCTCCAGCGTCTCGAACGGCTGATGTTCATTGCCAGAGAGAGTCTCGAAACCAAGAGGAAGGTCCTGGAGAAATATACGGACGGCAGTCTCTATCCCTATACGAAATACTACCTCCGGAAAATAAAGGAACGCTTCGGCGAGTACTGGAAGAACCATTTCTCCACGATTGGCCTGGTGGGGATGAATGAGGCCTGTCTTAATCTTATCGGAAAGGACATTGGCATGCCGGAGGGACAGAGGTTCGCAAAAACAGTACTCGATTTCATGAGGGACAAACTTATCGAATTCCAGAAAGAGACAAAGAACAACTATAACCTTGAATCGACGCCCGCGGAGGGGACTTCCTATCGTCTGGCCAGGGTTGATAAAGACAAATACCCTGACGCCCTTTGTGCCAATGAAGAGGCGTTCAGAAGTCGTCAGGCCGATCCCTTCTATACCAATTCCACGCAGTTGCCTGTCAATTACACGGATGATATCTTTGAGGCCCTGGATATTCAGGATGGCATCCAGGTAAAATATACCGGCGGTACCGTCTTCCATGCTTTTGCCGGTGAGCGGATCGACGATCCGGGCTCGGTAAAAAGTTTCATCCGGAAGGTATGTACCCAGTACCGAATACCCTATATAACATTCACGCCAACTTTCAGCATTTGCCCTTCCCATGGTTATATCAAGGGAGAACAGGCTGCCTGTCCCGAGTGTGGTGATGCCTGCGAGGTCTATTCTCGGGTGGTGGGTTATCTTCGCCCCGTGAAGCAATGGAACAAGGGGAAACAGGAGGAATTCCAGATGCGTAAAACATACCAGTTTTAACCATGAAGATTGGAGGCCTCCAGAAGGTATCCCTGATTGACTATCCAGGAAAGATTGGGGCGGTGGTCTTCACCCAGGGATGCAACTTCCGCTGTCCCTACTGCCACAATCCCGAACTGGTAAATCCGACTCTCTTTCGGGAAACTATTCCTGAAGAGAGTGTCATCGCCTTTCTCAAGACGCGCCGGGGAAAGCTGGAAGCCGTGACGGTGACGGGCGGCGAACCGACCCTGCAGGAGGGACTGCCCTCTTTTCTTCAACGGATCAAGGATCTTGGTTTTCTCGTCAAGATCGATACGAACGGTTCGTTCCCGGCCGCGATCGCAATCCTGCTCCAAAAAGGACTGGTCGATTATTTTGCCATGGATATCAAGGGGCCTCTGGACAAGTATGAAATCCTGATTCATGCCAGGGTGAAAATAGAAGACATAAAGGAAAGCATTGCCTTGATAACCGGTTCCAGCGTTAGCCATGAATTCCGGACGACCCTGGCTGCCTCTTTACTTACGGGGAAGGACATCCTCGAAATAGCCGGCCTGATTCCCTCCGCTCGGAGATATGTATTGCAGAGATTTGTTCCTTCCAAGCTTCTTGACAGTCATTTACGGAAAGAAGTGACTTTTGGGGACAAGGAGATCAATGATATCAAGTGCCAGCTGGAAAAAAACCTTTCCTCTGTCACGATCAGATGATATGATGGGGGTCCATGAAGAGAGAATCGACACAGTATGCCCTTCATTTAATAGAGCGTCTGACTAAGATTGGTGTGGCCCTGTCCGCGGAGAGGGACTTAACGAAGCTTCTTGAACTCATCATCGATGAAGCCCGCGATCTTACCGCTGCGGATGGGGGAACCCTCTATATCATGTCGGACGACGGCCAGTTTCTTGATTTCGCCATTGTTCAGAACAAGACCCTGGGTGTCCGGATGGGCGGTACGGGGGGGAAAATCAACTGGCCCCCCGTAAGACTGACAGACGGGCAAGATAACCGGAATCTTGCCAATGTTTCGGCCTACGCGGCGTTGACCGGGGAAGTCGTCAGCATCCCCGATGTTTACGATGCGGCGGGATTTAATTTCGAAGGCACCAGGGAATTCGACGCCCGGACGGGCTACCGTTCCAAATCCATGCTCGTCGTCCCGATGAGAAATCACGAGCAAGAAATTATCGGCGTCCTGCAGCTCCTGAATGCCATGGATGAAGGAACGAATGAGATAATAGCCTTTTCCCGGGAGAGCCAGATGATTACGGAATCTTTTGCCTCCCAGGCGGCGGTGGCCCTTTCTCAAAACCGCCTGATCCAGGATCTGGAAAACCTCCTGGAAGCCTTTGTCAAGACGATCGCTCTCGCTGTTGACGAGAAGTCACCTTATACGGGTGGTCATATACGACGGGTGGCCGATATTACCATGGCCATTGCGGACAAGATCAATGAGGCCGATGAAGGCCCTTTTTCCCAGGTGCAATTCAACGAGGATCAGATGAAGGAGCTCCGTTTTGCCGCCTGGCTTCATGACCTGGGAAAGATTACCACGCCCGAATACATTGTCGATAAGGCCACAAAGCTGGAAACCATTTTCGATCGTATGGAACTGGTAAGAGCCCGGGGGGAGATTATCCTGAGGGATCATGAGCGCACCTCCCTGAGAAAATCATCAGAAGCCGTTCAGGAGGTCGATGCTTCGCAAAACAGCGAGGAGGACTTTGCCAATCAACTTCGGGAAGATATGAAATTTCTCGCTGATGTGAACACCGGGGCAATACCTCTGGGACGAGAAGGTCTTGCCCGCTTGCAGGAAATCGGGGCAAGGAAATTGGTTTGCGGTGGTCGGACAGAACCTTTGCTGACAGAAAATGAACTTAATAATCTAAGTGTCCAGCGGGGAACTCTGACGGATCAGGAGCGAGATATTATCAACAATCACGCTGCGGTCACATACAAGCTCCTCTCGCAACTCCCATTTTCTAAAAAACTGAAAAACGTGCCCGATTATGCAGCCTGTCATCATGAGAAGCTCAACGGTTCCGGTTATCCATTGGGTTTGAAAGAAGATGATATTACTCTGCAGGCGAGAATTCTGGCCCTGGCCGATATATTTGAAGCCCTTACCGCAAAGGATCGACCTTACAAGCGGGCCAATACCATTTCAGAGGCTATTTACATTCTCAGCGGCATGGTTAAGGCGCGACACATTGATGCAGACCTTTTTAAGTTGTTCATGGATGAAAAGATTTATCTAGACTATGCCCGCCGGGAAATGAATCCCCAACAGATAGATAAAACGGATTTATCTGCTTGATTCTTAATCAAACAACTCCGTTGGTCCTCAAATTCTCTATAGTTGACTCATCGTACCCCATGGTTTTCAGAACTACCTGTGTATGTTCCCCCAGGAGCGGTGGCGGGGTTCGCAATTCCGGCTGATCCTGAGAAAACTTAATTGGAAAGGCCTGCTGGGGAATGTCGCCGTCGGCGGGATGAATGGTTTGAAACCACAGGCCCCGGTGCCGAATCTGCGGGTCTTCCATGGCTTCGGCGAGGGAGCTTACGGGAGAGAAACAGATATCGTATTGACCCAGGAGGATCATCCATTCATCCCGGGTTTTCTGCAAAAAGATGACTTTGAGTTCCTTGATAATCTCCGTTTGCCGCGGGAGCTGGGCCATCAGATCTTCAATAAGATCTTCTCTCTTCAAGCAACGGCATAGTTCCTCCCAGAATTTCTTCTCCAGACATCCGATGGCGAGGAATTTTCCGTCAAGGGTTTCATAGATGTTGTAGCAGGCGTGTCCTCCGCCCAGCCGCGACTCCCCCCGGACGGGGGCCTCTTTGCGGGCAAGATATTCCGACATCATCAGGGCAAGAAAGGGACTTAATCCGTCGAGGATGGAGACATCTAGATACTGCCCCATACCTGTCCTTTCCCGACGCAGCAGGGCAGACATAATTCCAAGGGCCGCATTGATTCCCCCTCCCCCGGCGCCTGAAATCATAATGGCCGGGACAATTGGAGGTCTTCTCTTTTCGCCCAAAAGGTCCAGAATGCCCGAGATGGCTAGAATGTTAATATCGTGAGCAGGGCGTTCACGATAGGGCCCTGTCTGTCCGAAACCGGTCAATGAGCAGTAGATCATTTTGGGATTGAGACTCTCTATGTCTTCATAGGCTAAACACAGTTTTTTCATGGCCCCCGGTCGGGCATTCTCGATAATGACGTCGGCACGGGCAGCCATTCTTAGGAAAATCTCTCTCCCTTCAGGCTTCTTGATATTCAGGGTTATACTTTTTTTGTTACGGTTCAGAATGTGAAAGAAACTACCATTGGCGCCAATCATTGGGGGGACGCTACGAAAGCCATCTCCCCCCCGGGGATTCTCTATCTTGATTACCTCCGCCCCCAAATCGGCTAAAATCTGAGTACAGAGCCCCCCGGGCAACATTTGGGAAAGATCTAGTACTTGCATCCCTTCAAGAGGTAACATGGTTATCCCTTATTAAATAATCCATTCCGTGGCATCGCTTCTATTTGCCGGTGAAAATGAGGCAAGATGAGATTGCCCGGCCCTGGTTATATTAACTATCCCCTTTTCATTTTCCGGGGCGTCACTATAAAGGACGCAAAGCTGGGCGGCATTTTTGACAACTTCCTCGTTGCCGCCGCCAGGTATCATGACAAGCGGCCCGGGCAACTGATTCATACTCACGACCGTATCGCCGTCCCTGATCAATTTCTGCAGGGCCTCATTGTCCTTTTGATTTCTTCCCACAATGATCTTGACGGATTCGCCGATCCGGAAATGCCGGCCATACTTGAGCAGTTCTATGTCCCGCACGGCATGCTCGGGATCACGGGAAAAGAGATCTTTAAGGCGCCTGGAAAACATGGGATCCGTCAAGAGACATCCGCCTGCCGGAGGAGGGTAATAATGGATCCCGTATGTTATCGCCATGGCCATCTGCACCTTCCTTCCCCGGCCTTGAATGGCTAGCAGTTGCTTCCGGTTGACCTTGCCCTCTTGTTCAGGTCGGGTCTCGTCAAGAAGCTGGGCGCTGAGCGGCCTGATGATATAGTCTGCATACCCGGAATTCTTTGCCACGATGTAGAGGGATTGCCTGGTCTGGGACATGGGCCGCTGCCCCAGAACTTCTCCTGTAAACAAAAAGTCAGCCCCTGTTTCCTCCATGATTTTTCCAGCTCCGCTAAGCATGAGGGTGTGGCAATCGATACAGGGGTTCATGTTTTTGCCGTAACCGTATCTTGGGGCCTTAAGCATGGCAAGATGACTGTCTGTTATGTCGACAACAAGGAGGGGCAACTGGATATGTCTGGACGTTTCTAGTGCCTTGCGGGCGTTAAAATAAGGGGTTTCGAAGGTTACTCCCTGCACGGAGATTCCTTGGTCCTGGATGACTTTCACTGCGAGAATGCTGTCAAGACCGCCGGAAAATAGTGATATCGCCTTGGCTGTCAATATTTTATTACCAGTAAGCCCATTTTTTCGGAAAGAAATCCATTCATTCGTTCATCCAGATCAAAATCGATTAAATACATGATTTTGCTCCTATCAATGGATATTCTCAGGGCCGGGAAAATGATGTACGTACCTGGAGTTTCCGTTTTTTCTGAAGCAGGAAGGGAAAAGATGTTGAGCTCACAGGGGATGTCCAGTGCCTTGAATGACTTTTCCAGAAGAGATGTTTTTGTTTCTCCCTCTATGGTGAGAATGACTTCCATGCCGTTGTTTCTGAGCATGCTCAAGAATTGATCAGGCAGTTTTTTTGACATGAAGATGAGCTTTCGCTCTCCTCTGCCGACCAGCAGATCCGCCTCAACTCTCAGGTCAAAACCGTCGCGGGCAGAGTCAAAGATCTTTAACTCAGCATTCTTTTGTGTCTGTAACCCCAGTCTCCGGAAGCAATCATCTGCCAGGTCGATCAATGATGTTGAAGCTAGTTTTGAGACCGGCCTTGCCGGAATGGGATCATCAGGCGCAGGTTTGACGATTCTGTCCTGGTCCAATTCGAGGATTTTCCATCCTTTTGTCTCGGCATAGGCTTTGAGGGGTTCAGGGAGAAGAGGGTTTCCTTCCGATTTGGTCCAAAGAGCTATGGCATGGGGGGGAATTGACGCTATGGATGATTTACGAGTTATTGTCCAGGAGGCAGGAATCTGCAGGACCGGTTGGGATCCTATTTTTAAGGGTTCTTCCTGTCGAATCATGGCATGGGTGTTTGACGCCTGGATGATCTTTTCCAAAAGGATGGGGGCTTCCGATTGAGGATTCACTTTGATGATAGCGTAGTGCCTCCAGGTGCGACGGACCAGTTGCCGGAGATTCTCGGGTATTTGGTTGCGAAAATCAATAAAGACAATTCCCTTGTCTGCAAATTCGACCATGGGGATTTTCCGACAGTCGATGGTTATCTGCCCCATATCTCGCAGGGGAAGGTAATATTTGCCTTGGGATGTAACAGTGGCGCCAATTTGCTCGAGGACGTGCCTTACCAGATTCCATTTGATCTGGGACGGGTAGGCCATGTCATCCTTCAATACGCCCGCCTGTTGAATAGGGGGCACCGGGGAGCTTATAGCAGAGGTGTCTGTTGAGGGAACGGCAGTCTTTGCCTTGGTGGGCAAAAATATCTTTTGCCCCGGATAAATTCGGTTTAGATCCTTGATGCCGGGATTATACTTACGGATGATCGAATAGACATGCTTTGTCTCTCCTGTCACCCGGCGTCCAATATCAAGCAGCCACTCTCCCTTCTTGACCGTGTAGACCGTTGTTATAGTTTTGGATGGGGCGGACTTCTGGAAAGTCAGGTATGCCGTATCCTCCTTGGCCCATACTGATGCACCGGCAAGGAACACGCCGACAAGAAAGATCGTAATTAACCGCAAGCGATAAGACATATAGTGGCTCCTCATGTTACCTGTCCTGTGCCCGGTTTTGATACCTGATTTTGGGAAGATTGTCAAATAACCAAAAAAATGCCATGGCCGGGATCAGCCATGGCATTTTCTTTAGTTCGTTATTAAATCAAACAGCTTAAATCTTACAAACCACTCTTGAAGTCGTCTCTCATGAGCTCGCGGGCGATGATCATGCGGCGAATTTCCGAGGTGCCGGCGCCGATTTCCCAAAGCTTCTGATCCAAGAAGTGACGGGAGATAGCGTATTCGGTGCAGTATCCGTAGCCACCAAAGATCTGGATGGCGTCGAGGCCGATCTTGGTGCCCATCTCGCCGTTGAACAGCAGGGCGGCGGCGGCCATACGGTCGAGGTCGGTTCCCTTGCCGCCGGACTTGTTCGTCAGACTGTCGCAATAGGCAGCGGCGCTGTAAGCGAGGAACTTGCCGGCTTTGTAACCGCAGTACATGTTCGCCAGTTTTTCCTGGATGGTCTGGAAGGAGGCGATGGGTTTGCCGAACTGTACTCTTTCCTTGGCATACTTCAGACAGAGCTCAAGGCAGGATCTCTGGCCGCCGAGGGTGCAGCCGGACAGGGTGATTCTCTCGGTGCACAGACCGCTGGTAAGAACGGCGACGCCCTTGTTCAGGCCGCCGATGAGGTTCTCTGCGGGGATTTCCATGTCTTCAAAGGTCACGAGTGCCGTGGGGGAGGTTCTCATGCCCCACTTTTTGATCTTTTCGAATTTAACCTGTCCCTTTTTCTTCAATTCTGCGGTTTCGAAGAAGAAGGTCGAGATGCCCTTGGGACCCGCTGCGGGATCGGTCTTCGCATAAAACACCATAAAATCGGCCACGGGACCATTGGTGATGAAAATCTTGCTGCCGTTGATGATGTACTTGTCGCCTTTCTTTTCGGCTTTTGTTGCCATGCTCATGGCATCGGAACCGGCATTGGGCTCGGTGATGCCGAGGCAGCCGATCCATTCGCCCGTACAGGACTTGGGAAGGACATGGGCAATCTGCGCTTCCGTTGCGTTTCTGCGGAAGTTGTCGAAACAGAGGGTCTGGCTTGCGCCTACGGTCATCGACAGGGCATTGCTGACCCGGGCGATGGTTTCGTATGCGAGCAGGGTCTCTACGTAACCCAGGCCGGCGCCGCCGTATTTCTCGTCAAAAACGATACCGTTGATTCCGAGTTCGCCCGTCTGCTTGAACAGATCCTTGGGCATTTCATCGATCTCATACATGTGTTCCATCTGGGGCTCGAGCCAAGTCGTTGCCCATTTTAAAACTGAATCCTCGAGCATCCTTTGCTCATCTGTAAATGTGAAATCTAACGCCATAACACTACCTCCCTTTTATAAAGAATTTATATAACCTGACGCGAGCAAGCTCAGAGTGCCGGGCACTGCTTATGCAGATATCTGGCAAGGTGAGTTCATCCCGCATATCGGTTACGACCTGCGTGTCATCTCAGGAATAATCAAGAAGCGATATTCTGAAGAAAATTAGCCGAAACGCGGTAGGCTATATATATGAATGCAGGCAGAGTGTCAAGGTGTTTTCTCAGAAAAATCGAGGTTGCAAGGAAGGTGGGAATTGATATAAGGCTATGTTCGTAGTTGGAAGAATGAAATTATGTGAGGAGAGAAAAGATGGGGGACAAGGGACAGGATGCTTTCATTAAGGAGATGCAAAACAGGTTCGATAAAAAATTGCGGGAGCATGAGATCAGCGTTGTTGAGCATTGGCGTGAGCAGTTAGCTAAGATTCTGATCATGAAACCGGAAGGCGTCGGGGCTCTCCAGACCCAGGTTAAAAAGGTGTCG
>DMAT01000401.1 GCA_003451635.1 Syntrophus sp. (in: bacteria)
CACCTATTTCCAGCAGGTCGGCGGCGTGGATCTCCATCCCGTATGCGCCGAGCTTACCTACGGCATCGAGCGGATTGCCATGTATATCCAGGGGATCGACAATGTCTACGACCTCCAGTGGAACGACCGGGTGACTTACGGCGAGGTTCACCATAAGGGTGAGGTGGAATGGTCCATTTATAATTTCGAAAAGGCGGATGTGGAGATGATGAGGAAGATCTTCGATATGTACGAAAGCGAAGGCATCCGCACCGCCGAGATGGAGCTGGTCCTGCCGACATATGACTGCTGCCTCAAGTGCTCTCACACCTTTAACATGCTCAACGCCCGGGGGGCCATCAGCGTCGCTGAAAGGACAAGTTACATCGGCAGGGTCAGGAATCTTGCCCGGCTAAGCGCCGAATTATACATAAAACAGCGTGAGAAAATGGGTTATCCCCTCATTAAATAATTTAGAAACAGGCGATCACGGGAGTATTATCGAATGGGAAAAGAATTGCTGCTTGAAATCGGGACGGAAGAAATTCCGGCCGCCTTTCTACCCAAGGCCATGGCCGACATGGATGATCTCATCCGCAAGGCCCTAAAAGGAGAAAGGGTCCAGCACGGGCAGGTTACTGCCATGGCCACGCCAAGACGTCTCTTCCTGTGCGTGGCGGATTTATCAGAAATGCAGGAAGATCAGGTTATCGAAAAACTCGGTCCCACCAGGAAGGCCGCTTTTGACGACCAGGGGGCCCCGACCAAGGCGGCAATCGGTTTTGCCAGGGGACAGGGGCTGGAAATCTCGGATATTGAAATCATTGACACCGATAAGGGTGAATATCTCTGTGCCCGTAAGAAGATTGCCGGTGGCCCCACAGCCGAACTCTTGCCCGGTCTTCTTTCCAAGCTGATCTTATCCATTCCCTTTAAAAAGGCCATGCGCTGGTCGAATCTGGAAATCCGGTTCGCCCGACCGATCCATTGGATACTGGCCATGTACGGCGGCAACCCGATCCCCTTCAGCATCGAGAACATTCAGAGCGGCAATGCCTCCCGGGGACATCGTTTTATGAGTCCCGGTTCCTTTGCCGTATCCGATTCTAAAGATTATCTTGAAAAGACAAAGACCGCCTATGTAATCGTCGATCCGGAAGAAAGAAAGAAGATTATTGGCGAGGAAGCCCGGCGGGTCGCCGCAAATGTTTCGGGAAAGCCATTCATTGACGAGGAGCTCCTTCAGACCGTCACGTTTCTTGTGGAGTATCCCACCGCGGTCTGCGGCAGTTTCGATCCGGCATATCTGGATCTTCCCCGGGAAGTTCTGATTACGACCATGATGTCCCACCAGAAGTATTTCCCCGTCGTCGATGACAACGGCAAGCTCCTCCCCCATTTCATTACGATCAACAACACCCTGGCCCGTGATCCTTCCGTAGTGACCAGGGGCAACGAAAAGGTTATCCGGGCAAGGTTGTCCGACGCCCGGTTCTTTTTTGAGGAGGACCGGAAAATATCCCTCGATCAGCGCTTTGAAGACCTGCAAAAAGTTGTCTATCATACCCTGTTGGGGACCTCTTACGAAAAGGTGCTGCGTTTCCGAAATCTGGCCGCCCAAATTGCCGAAAAGATCAATCCGGACTTGAAGGCGTCTGTTGACCGCACCGCCGTTCTTGCCAAGGCGGACCTGGATACGCAGATGGTGGGAGAATTCTCGGAGCTTCAGGGAGTAATGGGTCGCGAATACGCCCTCCTGGCCGGAGAAAATCCGATCGTCGCCAGGGCTGTTTACGAACATTATCTTCCCCTGGCAGCCGGCGGGGAACTGCCCCTAACCGAGGAAGGGGCCATCGTCAGTATTGCCGACAAGCTGGACACTATCACGGGCTTCTTTGCCGTCAACCTCATCCCCTCGGGAACTGCCGATCCCTACGCCCTGCGCAGACAAGCCCTGGGCGTCATCAACATCATCATTGACAAGGCTTACCCCCTGAAACTTGACGAACTGGTCGCCTACAGCCTCGATAACCTGCAAGACCGGCTCAAAAGACCGGCCATGGACGTAAAGAATGACGTCATGGAGTTCTTTAAAACCCGCTTCGAGAATCAACTGATCGCCCAGGGACATCCTTATGATGTCGTTGACGCCGTTGTCACCGCCGGTTTTTCTGATTTAACGGAGACTCTGAAGAAGATCGTGGCGATGGAAACATTCCGTAGTCACGTTGATTTCCAGCCCCTGGCCGTTGCCTTCAAGCGCGTGTCCAACATCCTCAAGGATTTCCAGGGCGGGGCCGTTCAGGAAAGTTTGTTTCAGGCAGCGGAGGAACGGGAACTTTACCGGGTCTTTCTTGGCGTCCGTGCCAAGGCCCTGACCTACCTCGACGGGCGTCATTATGAATCAGCCCTCGTAGAGATGGCCAGTTTACGCGCCCCTGTTGACTCGTTCTTTGACGCCGTCATGATCATGGCCAAAGAGGAGGACATAAAATATAATCGTCTGTCTCTTCTGGAAGAGATCTCGTCTCTGTTCCGCAGAGTTGCCGATTTCTCAAAGCTTGTGACGGACTTTTAAAGGGAATATTAGATGGCCAATCCCGCATCCCAACAGATCAACGAACTGGAAGAGCAGCTTCAACGTCGCAAGAACCTTCAGGATATCACCAACCGGATCCACTCCGCCCAGAACATCAAGCAGATCCTCGTAGATTTGAAAGACGGCATCCTCAACCTCTTTGATGCCTACTCCCTAACCATTTACATCGTTGACCGCATGCGGAACGAAATATTTTCCATGTTTCTTTCGGGGGCAACAATTAACGAAATCCGGGTCCCCATCAGCAATCGCAGTATCGCCGGCTATGTCGCCAATACCGGGAAGATTGCCAATATTGCCGATACTTACGATGATAAAGAATTAAAGGCCATTGACAAGGAACTAACCTTCGACGCCAGTTGGGACAAGAAGTCGGGTTTCCGGACCAAACAGATTCTTGCCGCCCCCGTATACAACAACGGGAAGCTCATGGGGGTTATCCAAATTCTCAACAAAAAGGGGGGGATCGGCAAGTTTTCAGAAGATGAACAAGGCTTTCTCCACGAAATGTCGGAAGTCCTCGGCGTCGCCTTCTTCAACCAGGAGCGTTTTGCCCGGAGGCGTAAGACCCGCTTCGATTACCTGATCAGCCGGGACCTCATCAAAGAAGAGGGGCTGGATGCGGCCTGGGAAGAATCCCGGGAGCAGAAGGAAACGATGGAAGCCTTCCTCATGAAAAAATACAAGATCTCCAAGGACGATATGGGGAAGTCTTTTGCCGAGTTCTATCGCTGCAAGTTTGTCCAGTTCAATGATAAAATCCCCATTCCAGGTGATCTCATCAAGAATCTCAAGAGGGACTACCTGCGCCGAGAGCTATGGGTTCCTATCAGCAGGCTGGAAGACGGCAACATCAATATCCTGGTGGACGACCCCAACAACATCCTCAAGCGGGATATGATCGAAAACCTCATGAAGACCAAGGCAATCCGGTACGACGTGGCCCTCACTGAAGATATTATCAAGTTCATTGGTTATTTTTACCAGTCACCGGAAGATGAAACCTCTATTTCCGACATCCTGGGGAAAATGGACGCCGATGCGGACGAAGGAGATGAAGATGAAGAAGGAGATATCGTCACCGAATCAGACAGCGCCATTATGCAGCTTGTCAACAAGATTATCAATGACGCGTATGTCCGGCGTACCTCCGACATTCATATCGAACCCAACGTCGGTAAAAAGAATGTAGAAGTGAGATTCCGGGTCGACGGGGACTGCGCCCTCTATCAAACGGTTCCCTACAGTTACCGGCTAGCCCTGATATCCAGAATCAACNNCCTGCCCCAGGACGGCAAGATCAAGTTCAGAAGGCCCGGGGGCGATGAAATCGAATTGCGGGTGGCAACGATCCCCACCCAGGGCGGCGTCGAGGACATCGTCATGCGTATCCTGGCCAAAGGAGAAACCCTGCCCCTGGAGGCAATGGCCCTGTTGCCGCGGAATTACAAGGGACTCCTCGACATCTGCGAAAAGCCCTACGGGATGATCCTGGTGGTTGGTCCCACCGGTTCCGGTAAAACCACCACCCTCCATGCCGCCCTGCACCATATCAACACACCGGACCGGAAGATCTGGACCGCTGAAGATCCCGTCGAAATTACCCAGTACGGACTCCGCCAGGTTCAGGTACAATCAAAGATCGGCTTCGATTTCGCCGCCGCCATGAGGGCCTTCCTCCGGGCGGACCCGGATGTAATCATGGTCGGTGAAATGCGGGATTTCGAAACCGCCAAGACCGGTGTCGAGGCGTCCCTGACGGGACATCTCGTCTTCAGCACCCTCCATACCAACAGCGCCCCCGAAACCATCACGAGACTCCTGGACATGGGCATCGACCCCCTGAACTTCGCCGACGCCCTCCTGGGTATTCTTGCCCAGCGTCTGGTGCGTACCCTTTGCAAGAACTGCAAGGAACCCTATCATCCTACTCAGCAGGAATTTGACGAGATGGTGGAGAGCTATGGTGAGGAAGACTTTAAAAAACTCAATCTTACCTATACTGACGACTTCACCCTTTACCGTCCTAAAGGCTGCGATATCTGTGATAAATCAGGGTACAAGGGAAGGATGGGCATCCACGAGTTGTTGGTCGCCTCAGACAGCGTCAAGCGGTTGATCCAGAAGCACGAACAGGTGGAAGTACTGCGGCAAATGTCCATGTCCGAAGGCATGACCACCCTTCTTCAGGACGGCATCCAGAAGGCAATTCAAGGCATAACCGATTTTAAACAGATCCGCCGGGTCTGCATCAAGTAGCTTTCAAACAATTGCCTTGACTTGGTCAAGTACATGATCTAGTATACAACCATTATGATAACCATCAACGTGAACGAAGCCAAGACGCATCTCTCTCAATACCTTGATGCGGCGGAAAATGGGGAGCGAATCATTATTTGCAAACGGAATCGCCCAGTTGCCGAAATCTGTCCCATCGCCCGTAAAGACACGGAAAAACGTCCGTTTGGTCTTGCCAAAGGGAAATTCGAGGTTTCAACCTCATTTTTTGACGAATTGCCGGCAGAAACCATCGCCTTGTTTTCCGGCGTGGCGACATGAATATTCTTCTCGATACCTGCACCTTTCTCTGGATTATCGCCGGCAGCGATGATCTTTCTGAAAATGCCCGGCGTCTGTTTGCTGATCCCAGCAACGAAGTCTATCTCAGCGTTGTATCTGCGTGGGAAATCATCGTTAAGCACCGTCTTGGCAAATTACCCCTGCCCGAGCCAATACACGACTTCATCCGCTTCAACCGTACCCTGCACCGTATCGATACCTGCCCTCTGGATGAAGCGGCAGTCTTGCAACTAACCCGTTTGCCGGATTTACATAAGGACCCTTTCGACCGGATTCTTATTTGTCAGGCCATCGCCGGAAGCATGACCATTCTCACCCCCGACGCCCATATCATCCGTTATCCCGTCAAGACAGAATGGTAACGCCTTTGCGAGCTGAAAAATCGTGATCAGAGAGGGTTGCTTATGGACACATTCCAGGAGAGAAATAAAACTCCAAGAACTGCAAGGAACCCTATCACCCTACTCAGCAGGAATTTGACGAGGTGGTGGACTATGTTGCCCGGTGGGATCGGCCCCGCTCCCGTTTCTTTGCCCGCAAACGGTCGGCCACGGCCAGGACCGTATTGGCGTAAACCTGACTGCGATTGTAGGTCATAACTACCTGGCGCCGGTTCTTTTTTTCTATGCGGTATCCCCAGCCATTCTGGTGAAGATAGTTGGCAATACTGTTTAAGGCGTCGGGAGTGGAAAAAAGATCGATGCTCCCCTTGCCATCCGCATCGACCCCATAGAGAAAGACATTGGAGGGCATAAACTGGCAAATACCTATTGCCCCATAGATCGACCCGGGAATGGAAAGGGGGTCCGCCTTGTTGATTCGCGAATATTCCAGTAGAAATTTCAGCTCATTGTAGGCCCAATCCGATTTTTCCCGGCACCGTGTCCGGGCATATTCCTCGTTATCGTTGCGTATGAGCCTCGACGGGACAAAAGATCTAACCTGTTCAAAATCTGTGCTCAGGGCCATACTGGAAAGGACATGAAAGGCCCTTCTTTTCCCCGTGTTGGCCCCCAGGTGGGTTTCAACCAGGAGAATAGATACTACGACCTCTTTCGGGACACAGTAGGTCCGGCTGATTTGCTCAAGAATGGTGCGGTTCCGCTCCAGGTATGCCCGCGCCTTGTTTATCATGTCGGGGCGAAGATAACGTTTATGAACTTCCCTGCTTACGTATGGCTTTGACGACACCTGATAGTTGGGCGAGAGCCTCAAGAGTTCATTCATCTTCGTTGCCATCGGTTCCGGATCAAACTGGACGTCGTTACGGCTGAAAAGCGCCTGCACTGATTTCTCTTCAAACCCGTCATCAATCAATCGTTTCATCAGGGGCGACCAGTCCGCCGCCAGCGCCGGGAGGGAGAAAAAAAGAGCCGCTATCAGTAAAAAGGAAGGGATCACAATTTCCCTCATTTCCTCCTGCCCCCTATCCTGTTTTGCCACTCGTGAAGGCGATTTAAGGCTTCGAGGGGGGTAAGACAAGTCGTATCGAGGTCCGCAAGCTCACTTAAAATGATATCCCTGTCATCCATAAAGAGGCTCAGCTGATTTGTCATCCCGCCTTTGGCGGCGGATTTTTTCCCCTGGGCAATCCTGGGGACGCCCATATCATCGAGTTCCCCCTTTTCCAGATTTTTAAGTATTTCCTGGGAGCGCCGGATCACCTCATCGGGAACGCCGGCCAATCTGGCGACCTGAATTCCGTAGCTTCTGCTTGTCCCGCCTTCCATGATCTTTCTGAGAAAAATAATCCGGTCTCCCCACTCCCGGACGGCAATGTTATAATTCCTGGCCCCTTCATGGGTCAGGGCCAATTCGGTCAATTGATGATAGTGGGTGGCAAATAGGGTCCTGGCGCCGACATGGGTTTCATCATGAAGATACTCGGCGACGGCCCAGGCAATGCTCAGACCGTCAAAAGTGCTCGTTCCCCGACCTACTTCATCCAGGATGATCAAACTCCGGCGGGTCGCATGATTCAGGATATTCGCCATTTCTTTCATTTCCACCATGAAGGTGCTCTGCCCCCTGGCAAGGCTGTCGGCGGCGCCGATACGGGTAAAGATACGGTCCGTAACGCCGATATGTGCCTTTTTTGCCGGGACGAAACTACCCATCTGGGCCATAATAACCATCAGGGCCACCTGGCGGATAAAAGTAGATTTACCGGCCATATTGGGTCCGGTGATGATTAGGAGCCGGTTTTGATTCAGATCCAGATAAGCGTCATTGGGTACAAAGCCTTCCGCCAGGGCCATCCTCTCCACCACCGGATGCCGACCATCGGCGATTTCGATTACTTCCCCATCATCGACGACAGGACAGCAATAACCGTATTTTTCAGCTACCTCGGCCAGAGAGGTCAACCCATCCAGGTCGGCCAGACAGGACGATGTTTCCTGAATCTGCCTGATATGCCGGGCGATTTCTTCCCTGATCCGGAGAAATAGCTCATATTCGCGCTGTCTGCCGTTTTCCTCGGCATGAAGGACGGTCTGTTCAAATTCCTTCAGTTCCTGGTTGATATAACGTTCGGCATTCACCAGGGTCTGCTTACGGATATAGTCAGCCGGGACCAGATGTGTATTGGCCTTGGTCACCTCGATATAATATCCGAAAATCTGGTTGAATCCTACCTTGAGGGACGGGATTCCCGCTTTCTTTCGCTCCCGTTCTTCAAGGGCGGCAATGTTCTGCTTGCCATTTCGGGACAGGGACAGGAGATGGTCAAGCTCTTCGTCAAAGCCATCCTTGATAATTCCCCCTTCGCGAATTGTCAGGGGAGGGTCGTCAATAATGGCGCGATCGATAAGCGCCGTCGTCTCCGGCAGATCATCCATCCTGCTCAGGAGGGAACGGATCAGGGGCGACGTCAGGGATTGGAGGAGCCCTCTTAGCTGCGGAATAACCTGGAGAGAAGTCTTCAGGGCCACCAGATCTCTCGCGTTGGCCATATCCATTGCCACCCGTCCGCTCAGACGTTCAAGATCATAAATATTCTCCAGGATCTTGCGCAGTTCCTCTCGCAGGAGATGTTGCTCCTTGATCTCCCCAACCGAACCAAGTCGCTGTTGAATTTTTGCCGGTTCCGTCAGGGGATAATGGAGCCACCAGCGCAACCGTCTCGCCCCCATGGCCGTCACCGTTTCGTCGAGAACAGAGAAGAGGGAACCCTTTTTCTTGCGCTCCTGGATGGTATGGAACAACTCCAGCGTCCCCTTGGCGATATCATCGAGGAGGAGCACGTGCTTCCACGCCATCTCCTCCAAACGATTGACGTGGGCAAGATGTTCCTTTTGGGTCTCCTCCAGATAGCGGAGAATGGCCCCGGCCGGCCCGATGATGGCCGGACGGTCTTCGATGGCGACCTCGGCAAGATTATCCTGGGGGAAATAGTTGCCCAGGCGCTGGATGGCTTCGTCCCGGTCAAAGTAGTCCCGGGGGAAGGAATTGATGACGGCTATATGCTCGTTCCGGGAAAGGACCTTTAACAGGGCCTGATCCTGAAAATCGTCGGGAATGATGATTTCCCGGAATCGCAGCCCCGTTATTTCGGCCAGGAACATGTCCCGGTCCTGAAACTCCATAACCCGGAATTCTCCCGTCGAAATGTCCATGAAGGCCAGGCCGAATCTCCCCTTCTCAACCGCTAAGGAGGCAATGAAGTGGTTCTCTGTGGCGTCCAGATGGTTGGGATCGGCCATCAGGCCCGGCGTTATGACCCGGACAACGTCTCTTTTAACGACACCCGTGGCGTGCTTCGGATCTTCAATCTGCTCACATATGGCGACTTTACGTCCCTTTTCGATCAGCTTGGCAATATAGGTAGGCGCGGCATGATAGGGAAACCCGCAAAGAGGGATGCTGCCCTCTTTATTTTTGTTTCTTGAGGTAAGAGTAATCTCGAGAATTTTCGCTGCAATGACGGCATCCTCAAAAAACATTTCATAAAAATCTCCCATTCTGAAAAACAGGATGCTGTCCTGATAACGAGACTTCAGCTCCATGTACTGCTTCATCGCCGGAGTCAGATCGCTTGCCAACTTTGCCCTGTTGTCTGTTTCAGATCCCTGGCTCTTCATTTCCCGGAATCGGCAATCAGGACGTGAAGGAGCCAGTTGACGATACTGATGACAAGGGCGCCGAGAACGGCAGGCCAGAAGCCATGGAGATCAAATCCGGGAATGAGGGCGGCGGTGATTTTCAGAAGGGCTGCATTGATGACAAAGGTGAAGAGGCCCAGAGTCAGGATATTTATGGGCAGGGTGAGGAGGATGAGCAGGGGTCTGAACAGGGCGTTCAGAATTCCAAGCACCGCGGCGGCAAAAAAGGCGGCGGCGAAACTACTTACGGAAATGCCCTTGATAAAATAGGCGGCAGACAGAATGGCAATGGTCAGAATCAACCAGCGGACGATTAGTCCCTTCATTATCGCTCCTCTTCTGAGGGGGGGGCAGATTTCATGCCGAAGTTGGGACAGATTTGAAATCTGTCCCACAGCATTCAACCTGTTATCCGAAATGTTCAAACTGCTCCTTTTTGGCGCCGCAGAAGGGACACTCATCAGGGAGTACTCCATCGGACACAAAACCGCATACCTTGCACACATAATAGGTTGTTTCCCGCTCCTCGAGAAAGTGGTTCATCGCCTCTTTATAGAGTTTGGCATGAACCTCTTCGACATCACGGCTCTGGCTGAAGTGAAGAACCGCCGCCTTGTTGCCGGCCCGTTCCGCCATTTTTATGAATTCGTCATAAGCGACGCCGGCAACCTTCTGTTCCGATTCAAAGCTTTCCGCAAGATTCTCTTCCGTCGATTTCACTTCCTTGAGCAGTTTCAGCGCCCGGGTCCCATGTATCTCCTCAGAAAAGGAAATAACAGCAAAGAGCTTGGCAATCTGCTGGTAGCCTTCCTTCTTAGCCTTCTCCGCGAACACCTTCAAGCGCAACGCCGCTTTTGCTTCGCCTACATAGGCCTCATACAAAGCCTTCTTCAACTCATCCATAACCAGCTCCTCTCGATGTGAACACCGTTCTATTCGGGGACGAATTCGTCCTTCCCCGACCCGCAGATCGGGCAAATCCAGTCATCGGGCAGATCCGCAAATGCCGTCCCCGGCGCAATCCCGCCGTCCGGATCACCCTCCGCGGGGTCATAAACATAACCGCAAATATTGCAAACGTATTTTCCCATTTTTACAAGTCTCCTCCCTCTGTAGCTATCGCCAATTTATTAGCCCCGGCCAAGTCTGTCGGTTTACCATTTTCGGATAACCAGGGTCCGCCCTGTCATCCTGAATATCATAGCGTATATATTCGTAGTCCTTGAAAAAATAGGCCTTGCCGTTGCCCCAGTTCACCACATCGTCAATGCCGTCTTTCCAGATCATTCCCGGCCAGTTACGTTCATTGATGGGTTTCGGGTATCCGAAATCGGCCCGCCCCCTTGAAATATCATAACGGATATATTCGCCGCCCTTGAAAAAAAAGATCTTGCCGTCGCCCCAATTCACCGCCGCGTCAATGCCGTCGGTGAATTTCAACCCCGGCCACGTCTGCTCGTTGATCGGCTTTGGATATCCCGGATCGGCCTTATCGGCATTGATGTCGTACTGGATGTATTCTTTCCCTTTAAAAAAACAAACCTTACCGTTGCCCATAAAGACCACGGCGTCAATATCCTTCCAGTTCAATCCCGGCCACGTTTCATTGTTAATGGTTTTTGGGTAGCCGGGATCGGCCCTGTCCCCCATGAGATCTTCGGCCATATCCGGCTTCGCGGAATAACGCACGTAGCGGTCGCCTTTAAAGAAATAGACCTTACCGTTGCCCCAGTTTGCACCGGCTCCAATGACCTTGTCCGGAATGGCCTTCTCCGCCTGAGCAGCAAAGGCCCCGGCAATCAGAAAAGCCAACGCCAACATCACAATGGACGATCCTTTCGACTTTTTCATGCAACCTCCTTATTTCTTCTCAATTGCAAGGCTATATCCTCCCCCAGGGCATAGCAGCGGGCCAGATCATTTTCCCGGGGCACATGTTGAACCTTAATGGGTTCAGCCATCACTTCTATTTTCATCTCCTTCAAAATATCCGTAATCTGTCCCGGCGCCTCGCCGCTCCAGCCGTAGGAACCGAAAGATGCCCCCATAAGATTCGCCGGCCGGAGACCCTTCAGATAGGTCAAAATGTCGGCAGCCTGGGGAAGCATGTTGTTGTTGAGGGTTGAGGAACCCATCACCAGGGCGCCGGCGTCGAGGATTTCGTAGGCGACGTCACTGCGATGAAAAACGTCCAGGGACATGCATCTGGCAATCGCACCGCCCTTCGCAAGTCCCTCACTGATCGCCCTGGCCATATGTTCCGTGCTGTGCCACATGGTGCCGTAAACAACGACGGCCTTCCGGGTCGGCCTTTGCGCCGCCCATTCGCCGTATTTCCCGATGATCCCTCCAATGTCCTTGCGCCAGACAGGTCCATGATCGGGGGCGATGTATTTCAAGGTCATCCCTGAAGATCCAACCCGTCCAAGCAACCTTGTTACCAGTGGTGAATAGGGAAGGAGGATGTTGGCAAAGTAGGTCGCCCCCTCATATTGGAGGATAGCGGGATCGATCTCATCGTCGAAACGTTCGGCAGAAGCCAGGTGCATTCCAAAGGCATCGTGGGAAAAGAGGATCTCTTCCTCAGGGAGATAGGAAAACATACTGTCGGGCCAGTGGAGCATCCTGGTTTCCATGAAACGGAGGTTCATATTGCCAAGACCGAGCTGCTCCCCGTCCTTTACGGCTGTTATCTCCTGGTCCAGATGAAGGATGTCCTGCAGGGTCTTGGCCCCCATGGTTGAGGCGATAACCTTTTCCGGTTCGACCAGCCTGATCACATCGGCAAGGCAGCCCGAATGATCCATTTCGGAATGGTTGGATACAATAACCTGGATATCCTTCGGATTCACCACCGAGGCAATGCGGCTCAAAAGTTCATCTTTGAAAGGCGCCTTGACCGTATCCACCAGGGTTATCTTGTCCGCCATAATCAGATAGGCGTTGTACGTACTTCCCCTGTGGGTGGTATAACCGTGAAAGTCACGGATCGTCCAGTCGATGGCTCCGACCCAGTAGACCCTATCCGTAAGTTTAACCGCCTTGTAAACGTCTGTCATTTTCACTCCCGGTTGTGTTTTTATGAGCGGACTTGTAGCATTTGATGGTTTATCTGTCAATCCCGATCAGATTCCCTACTGCCTTTCTCCTGAACCGGCAATTCTGTCTTGCGGGATGCCTCGGCGGCTTCTTTCCTCCATGTGTTCACCTGATTTTCCAATTTTTTCATGGCTTCGGGATCCTGCTTTTCCAGTTGCACCCCCAGGTCGGTCTCATTCTTCATCACATCCTCATATTCGGGAATGACAATGCCCCTTCTGACCATGATCTGATAAATCCGCTCGGCACGACCGGAGACATAGCGGGATGTTGCGTTAGGATTGAACTTGAGGGGATTAGGGAGCACCGCAGCCAGTCTTGCCGCCTCCTGGGCATTCAAGGCGGCGGCCGATTTCCCGAAGTGGGTGCGGGCAGCCATTTCGATGCCAAAAACGCCGTCGCCCCACTCGGCGATATTCAGGTAGATTTCAATGATGCGTTTTTTGGACAAATGCTCCTCGATCCGCCAGGTAAGGATGGCTTCCTTGACCTTACGGATAGGATTCTTGGATGGGGAAAGATATAAATTCTTGGCAAGCTGCTGGCTGATGGTGCTCCCGCCAACTTTGAATTTCCTCTTCTTGATATCTTTCTCGACGGCTTTCTGCATGGCCTCGAAATCAAACCCCTCATGATTCCAGAATTTGTCGTCCTCGGCAATAATAACGGCCTTGACGACATAAGGTGAGATCTGGGACAAGGAGACCCACCTTTGTTGGATCTTCTTCTTTTTCCCGTCCCGCTGCCATTCCTTTTCCCGGTNNTCTTGGGGTTGGCCTTTCCAAGGGCGGCGACATCGGGGAACAGGAAATAATAACCGATGTTAAGAGACAGCGCCCCGACCAGAACAATGAGCGTTATGAAAATCAACTTTTTCAATTTTCTCAACATGGCGATTTACATAAACTACATCGTTCAATTTTTCAAGGAAGGTAATTGCAAAACCCGCTGCCCTCCCCGACGGCAATATGATTCTTAAAGTAGTTGGCACAATGCTCCCCCTCAGAATCGTTGCGGAAACGACGGAAGGGGGGTGCAATTTGCCCAGCGAAAAAATATTTTGACTTGGGGGAATTTTTCTTGTACAAGGGTCCCTCGATTCTTGTGTACGGTTTAACATCCATCATCTAAATCTGTGCACCGTTAATAAATGAAGCAACCCCCGAATTACAAATAAGGAGGTACTCATGATCGAACGGCGGATTTTCCTGTGGATGGGACTGAGTGTCCTGTTCTTTACATTGCTGATCTGTACAGATGGGTATGCAGACCAGCAATACAAGGTAAAAAGAGGCGACAGCCTCGCCCGGATCGCAAAAAAATACGGGGTTTCGACCCAGAGCATCAAAGAAGCCAACGGACTGCAAGGAAACGCCTTAAAGCGGGGGGAAGCACTCGTTATTCCCACCAATGGTTCCCGGAAGCTCGCAAAAGGGACGAAATCACAACCACAGAAAGCCGTTCAGTTCTATGTAGTTAAAAAGGGCGACACGGTTTATGGGATTGCGAAGAAAACGGGTCTATCCATCAGCGACCTCAAAGCGCTGAATCACCTTCAGAAGAATAAGCTTCGCACCGGTCAAAAGCTTGCCCTGGTCGGGTCCGCCCCTGACAGCGAGGCGCGACAGTTTAGGCAAAAAAAGACTGCCCCACCTGAATTCAGCGAAATTGACGACGACGAAGAGCTGCTTTCCGATGAAAATCCGATTATAGAGAAGACCGCCGAACTGGAGAGAGAGATTCAGTATTCGGAGAATCCGCTGGGCAAGTGGAGAGACCCGGAGGAGCGTGACTTAGTAGTTAAAGTTGCCAAAGGCTTTCTCGGTGCTCCCTACCGGCTGGGAGGGTCCTCTGTTCAAGGGTTGGACTGCTCCGGCTTTGTCAGAAAAATATATGAGTTCTTCGATGTGAATCTTCCCCGCACGGCAAGAGAACAGGCCAGGGTCGGAATGAAGGTTGCCAAGGGAGAATTGACGGAAGGGGATCTCGTCTTTTTCAACACCAGAAGGGCTTCCGTCGGTCACGTAGGCATTTACATCGGCAACAACCAGTTTGTCCATGCCTCCTCAGGAAAGCGCGACCGCCATGTACGTATCGACAGCCTCGACAAACCATATTACAATCAGCGTTTTATCAAAGCAGTACGCTTAAAGGCTCTCGAAGCGGATAACGATATTTAGTTAAACAAAGGGGAAAAAAAGGATAGCGGGCACGGCCATATATCGCCGTGCCCTTTTCATTATTAGGGACGCATCATTATGGGAAAAAGTATCACCGATAAGATTATCAACGCCCATCTGGAGTCAGGTAAATACCTGCCCGGCGAGGAGATCGGCATCCGCATCGATCAGACGCTGACTCAGGATGCCACCGGCACCATGGCCTACCTGCAGTGGGA
>DMAT01000141.1 GCA_003451635.1 Syntrophus sp. (in: bacteria)
AAAAGGGAAGATCCGGGGATCCCAGTCGGGGATCTCACCCACCACGTTACACAAAGATTCCACCTGACATCGGGTGACCTTGCGAAATCCTGCCTCCCCTCGCACGGCCCGCTCCCACGTTTGGGCAAAGGTTTCCCCCAGGGGCGTCGCCGCACCATAGCCAATGACAAAAACTCTTCGGTTCCTCGGCGCTCTCATCTAATCCGGCTTACCCTATCCCATCCGGCGCAGAACAATGCAGGCATTGCAGCCGCCGAATCCAAAAGCATTCTTTAACACAAACTCCTGCGCGAGGGATCTTGCCCCCTCGGATACGCAATCCAGAGCAATCTCCGGATCGGGCCGATAATTAATCGTAGGAAGCAGCGTCTCCCGCACCATACCCTCCATGGCCAGTATAAGTTCAACGGCGCTCGACGCACCCATGGCATGGCCCACTTGTGACTTGTTGGCCGACACCGGCGGAATTCGCTCTCCAAAGACATCCCCCAGGGCATCCCCTTCCACCCGGTCGCCGATCCTGGTTGATGTCCCGTGGGCATTGACCGCATCTATGTCCTCGGGCTGCAAACCGGCGTGGGCGATACTTTCTGCAATGCAACGCGTTACCGTGTCCTGGCTCGGGGCGACAAAATGATGGGCGTCCGAGGTCATCGCCCATCCTTTCATCTCTATCCTCGGGGACAAGCCATGGGCCTCGGCAAAATCCCGGCGGGCAAGAATGATGCAGCCGGCCCCTTCCGACACGACAAAACCGCGACGGTTGACTGAAAAGGGTCGGCTTGCCTGCTCCGGTGGTTCTTCCCCCTGCCCTTCCTTCGGCTTGTAGGCGCCGTTCATGGTAGCAAAACCGCCCAGGATGGTCTCAACGAGGGGGAAATCCACGGCGCCGCAGATCACCACATCGGCCATGCCCAATTCCAGAAACATGGCGCCGACGGTCAGGGAGGTGGAGCCCGTGGCGCAGGCGGTGATGGTGGACGTAATAGGACCCGTCGCCCCGGTCATGATGGACACCTTGCCCCCGACCATATTGATGCAGGAATTCGCATTGGTAAAGGGGTGGGGGAGCTTCCCGTCCGCCACCCACAGCCTGTCCGCACGGATAACCGCATCCAGACCGCCGACGGCGGAACTGAACGTAATGGCCACCCGGGGGGCCAAAGCCTTCGTAATTTCAATCCCGCTTTTTTGGAGGGCTCGCCGGACCACAAGCAGGGCGTGACGGAAAATCGGCGATGTCCACAGGGCCATATCCCGGGAAGCCAGAAAGGGATATTCCTTGAGATCGAGTTCCCCCACCTGGCCGGCAATTTTGACGGGAAAACCTTCCGCCAGGGGGAAACGGGTGAGAACCCCGATGCCGCTTTCTCCCCGGGACGCCCGCTTCCACTGGCCATCCATCTCAACACCCAAGGAGGAGACGGCATCGTAACCCAATATTACCGGTCGCCTCTTATTCACGCCGCACGGTCCCGATCAAAAAACCGCTGCCCATAGCCGACGCTACCATGGGATGAACCGATAGAGCTTGGCAAACATCTCGTAGACCTCGATCCAGTTTTGCAGGTCTTTTGCGGATTTCAGGTGCTCCCGCTTGTTGACCATGACCCAGCTNNACCCAGCTCATATGGGCGGCGCCGTCCTTGCAGGTCCCACAATCGCGGGTCGCCGAGGTGCAGCAGCGATGTTGAGTTTTCAGGTCCGAAGCCCAGCGGGTGAACCGGATGAGCCGCTTGGGCCGGGGATTCCGGTTATCCAGCGATTCAGTTACGGATGGGCACTCGCTCCAGCCGAAAGACCGCCCCATCATTTTGCCCGTGGTGATTATTTCATGGTAGTACTTACATGAAATGACCGTCTGAGGATAGCACTCCAGCATTTCGTCCATTTCAAGGCGCACGTCGCGCATTTTTTCTTCCGTCCAGGAATACCCGTCCACCTGCTCATCATTCGTCAGCAATTGGAGATGGACTTTTAGCCCTGCATCGTCAATTTTCCTGATCACCTGCCCGATCCGTCCAAGCTGTTTCGGCGTGATCGTATAGAGATAATAGGTGTAGGGATCGCCTTCGTAATTCTTGCTGGAGACGGCGAAGGTATTCTTTCCCCGCAGCACCTTTTCATCTTCTTCGTCACCCCAGAGCGAAATGCCCACCATCATGTCGGGAAAACGGTCACGGGGAACCTTGATCTGTCCGTTTGTGGCGCAGTACGTCGGCATGGTTTGGTAAAACGCGGCCACCCGGTCCAGATGCAGCGTCGGCTCGCCGCCGATCAGGATAGCGAGATTCACGCCCCGCGCCTTCTCCCTCCCGACAAACTCATGCCACTTCTGCAAATCCATCTCTTCCGAGGCCGCCTCATGCTCCTTCGAGGAAAAGAAAAAACAACCCCGGCAACGCAAATTGCACTGGTTGGTCACATCATAGATGGAACTGCGGATATTGAGAGCGGATATCCTCCGATACCGTTCACGCCATGAATCATCCAATAAGGAACTGACGGTATTCATAAATTATTCTCTACCATTCTCCCCTTTGGGTCGGGGCGGTCTGATCATCTCCCGGCAAAGGGAATCGCCTTTTTCATAATTTTTAACCCACACGGCCAGATAGGTATCAACGTAGTCCAGCCAGGACCTGAAAATATCAGGGTCCGTGACATGACGGTAGAGGCGGGCCGTAACCACGGATGTGCCTGCGGCATAATGGCGGCAGTCATCACAATCCGTATCGGGTACGCAGCAGGCAACCTCCCGGTCCCAGGACAGATCTGCCCGGTATTGCCGGAATGACCTTCCCAGACCGATATCCACCGAGGGGTTCCTGCGCGGGTAGGTGCAGCCGTAAAGGTCATGGAGCCCGTATTCATGGGTATGGGCCACGACATTATAGGGGGAAAACAGGACGTTGACCGGGTACCGGGACATCAGATCCAGCATGACCTGACCGGTCCTGGCGAGAGATGCCGGATCATGACGGAGATTCCCCGTATAGCCGACGGGGGAAGAAAACATGTTGAAGGTCAGTCGACAACCCTGCCTGGCGATCGCCTCCGTAACTCCATAGGCCTCTTCGATGTTGTCGCGGGTAAAGGTATATACGAAGACCGCCCTGGGATCGCCCTGGTAATTATCGAGCTGCTTACGCAATAAATGTTTTGCCCCCCGCAAGCGCAAACTGGTCTCGTCGTTTCCCCAAACAGAGACATGCATCTTATAATCGACGGCTTCGGGAATCCGCTTGAATCCATTCGTAGCTACACAGCCCAGGGGGATTTCTCCGTAACATACCTCCAGAATTTCCGGGACCAAAGACGGTTCGGCCCCCGCCAGGACCACGTAGGTGATACCCCTTTTTTTCTCCTCCCGCAGTAAACGTCGCCAGGCCGCCGGATCTTCGTTAGGGTCGGCAAACTGCTTCTGTCCCTCGTAATAGTAGCAGCCATCGCACCGGATGTTGCAGCGCGTGGTCACGTCATACGTCGATTCCCGGAGGAAAAAGAACTTGCGAACTTTTTCCCATAATTGCCGCACCTCGGGGTCAGCCAGAAGTTCGGAGAACTTCCAGGTTTTTGCTGCGGTGTTCACACTATCCATGGATCAGCCAAAGGCTCCTCGTTTTATTCATGAAGCCTGCTTCTGCCTAATATATTCGGCAATCAGGCGTATACTGCTTAGTTTGGGATAGTCATCTTCATCGATGGTAATGCCGTATTCATCCTGAAGAACAAGCACCACCGTCGCCAGGTCCATACTGTCAACGCCCAATTCATCGACCAGATCAAGATCAGGGTTGAACGACTCCGGGGTGATATCTTCCAATTTGAGCTCGAATATTATAATTTCGGCAATGCGAACGATCAAAGCCTCTTTCTTCAGATTTACAGACATTCCCTATCCTCCTCGCCTATAATTATAAGTCGCCACCTTAAGGCTCCTGGTTCTTTCCCTTCAACATCTCCACCGCCATCAGGCCCGTGCACGCCGTCTGCCCGTTTACTTCCACCTTGAATTGATAGGAAGCCGGACCGGGGCGACCCGATGAAGTTGCCGTTATCTTCAACAAATCATCGGGCTTCGCGGGAAGTCTGAACCTGACTCTGTGAATCGCCGATACTTTGCTCTCTCTTCCCTGCTCGGCTTCATGATGGGAAATGGCATCCCGCACCATGGACAGGATAGCAATG
>DMAT01000373.1 GCA_003451635.1 Syntrophus sp. (in: bacteria)
AAGGTAAGCAGGCGCTGTGCTATCTCCTTGGCACGCAGACAAGATTCTTCCGCCTTACTTAGACTTCTTTCGACAACCATCTCTTGCTGGGCGTTTAATTTGGCCAGTCCGATATAACCGAGGATGCCCATCAGGAGATTATTGAAATCGTGGGCGACACCTCCCGCCAGGGTCCCTATGGATTCGAGCTTCTGATTCTTGATCATTTCTTCCTGGAGCGTCTTTATCTCTGAAATATCCCGCAGAATTCCACGGTAGCCGCCAAAGTGACCTTCTTTGATGAAGAAAGGCTTACCGCTGACTTCCACGGAAAGATGAATGCCCCGTTTATGAACAATTATCCCTTCGATAGCAACAAAGGGATATTGACTGGCGAAGGAATCAGAAAAACGACCTCTAAGTTCTTCCATATTCATTGCCCACATATATTCATGAGGAAATTTACCGATCATTTCCGCCTGCCCGTATCCGGTCAATTTCTCGATATTCGGACTTAGATAGGTAAAGCGTCCCGTGGCGTCGATCTCCCAAACAATCTCGTTGATGCTTTCTACAAGGTACTGGTAACGTTTTCTGCTTTCCTCGAGGGCATCCTCCACCCGCTTCTGATCCGTAATGTCCAGCAGCATCCCGTTAAAAATAACTTGGTCCGGGCGTTCCTCGGGAAGAGATATACCGCGGACATACTTCTCTTCACCCCCCGGCGTAACAAATCTGCCCTCATATTCCCACCTGCAGACGGAAAGGGCGGCTTGCTGAATAGATTCCAGGAACCTTGACCTGTCCTCTAAAGGAACACAGGCTGACGCGCGTGCGAAGAATTCCTCCGGATTACTGTCCAACCCCAGTACTTCCCGTGACCGTTCTGACACATAGTAAAGCCCCATTTCGCCATGCTTGCGAACATAGAACTGAAAGATTACGCCGGGCAGGTTATTGGCCAGAGCCTTCAGGCGCTCCTTGCGTTTCCGCAACTCCTCCTCGACACGCTTGCGGTTGTCGATATCCTGCATTGTTCCTGAGATAAGAATTGGCGATCCATCTATATGACGTTCCGTTATCTTACCTCTCCCTTGGACCCATTTCCATTCGCCTGTTGCCATGCGCATGCGGTGCTCATTTTCAAACACAGGCAGGTGACCTTCAATGTGGGCGTTAAAACTTTCTTTAAGTTGAGGAATATCTTCAGGATGCGTCATTTCGTCCCAAGCATCTATTTGGGAGGGAATTTCATCCTTCCCATAGCCTAGAATTTGTGCCGCTCTTTCATCTATGGTACCGGACATGGTTGTAAGATCTAAGTCCCACATACCCAAATCTGCTCCATAAAGTGCCATCTGCAGCTTCTCTCCGCTTTTCTTAAGCACCTTCTCCATCTCTTTTCGTTCCGAGATATCCATACATGTACCGAAGCTGCCCACAAATCGCCCGCTACTGTCATAGAGTGGTCGGGGAGATATGAGAAAGTACAGGAGACGGCCATCCTTAGACCTGACGGCTAGCTCATAACGATGAAAGCCCCCCCTGGAGCGCTGCGAAAATGCCAATTGAAAGATGCTGAGATTCTCCGAATCAAGGAAGGCGGATACGGGGCGGCCACAAATCTCCTCCTGTGTATAACCCGTTATTTCACAGAAGCGTTGATTGACAAAGACGGGAATACCTGATTCATTCAAGGTGATGAATCCTTCGTTCATAGTATCCAACAGTAGCCGCCACTGTTCTTCTTTTCCCTTCAGTAATTCCCCCACCTCGCCGCAGCCTGTGACGTCCGTCAGCATGGAAATCACGGTTCCGTCGGTAACGGTAATCATATTGAATTCTATTGATTTTTTCTTTCCATCTTTACAGGTGACTTGAAGCACCTTTTCGGTCACCAACTGCTGCGTCTGATACTTGACCCAGGCATACAAGGCCTTGCGCCGGTACTCCTTATCCGGATAGGCCGCTTGAAACCATTTTTTCTCCCTATCAATATCCGGGAGACCATAACCGGTCAAGCTGACGAAAGCGGGATTGACATAGACGAAGAATCCGTCTCTCCGGATCACAGAGATGGCAAGAGGAATTTGAGCAAAGATCATGGCATAGAGTTCTGGAGGAATGGTCGGATTAGCCCCGGAACGGATCGTGTCCCCACCCCCGCCTTCCCTCAGTTCAAGCTGAGTCCGCAGCGATGCCAGCTCCTCGATCAATTGCTGCTTTGTCTTGTGCCTGTCTTGCATAAAGGTTGAATCTTTTTCCAGCAAAGGGGGCAGGTTGGGTGACACAAGAAGCGCCCTTCCGCCGTCAAGTGGCGGAAGGGCTTCCATAATTTATGGTCAATTTACTATTCTTTAATAGAAGTTTTTCCCAAACAAGCGCCGGCTCATGCCGGTCAGGTCCGCCCATTTCATGGGACCACCCTTGTCCGCCGGGAAGCCGACGCCCCAGACCATGCCGACGTCAATCATCCGCACGTTATCGACAACTTTTCTGTCCAGGAGGTCCTTTCCCGTTTTCACCATCGCTTCGAGAAGGCCTTTCTGAATCTGTTCCGGGGCCAATTCCCGGGACTGTTTCTTGGCGATAAGGGGCAGGACCTCCGGATCGACACTGCCGTCTTTCAGGAAGAATCCTTTCCCGGATTTTTTCAATCCCATGCGCCCCGCTTCGACGACATTGGCCAGGGTCTCCTGGCGTATCCCCATTCCCTTGAAAATCTTGTAGGGAACATCGATGCCGACCTCGTCGGTCAGGCGGATGGGGCCGACGGGCATGCCGAAGGACGTCATGGCCCGATCAACCTTTTCGATGGCGTTGCCTTCTTCAATATATTTGAACGTCTCGAGGAGCATGGGGAACAGGAGGGCGTTTACAACGAAACCCGCATTATCCCGGCAAACGATGGGGCGTTTCTTGATAGCGGCGGCAAAGTTCAGGAGGTTATCCACTGTCTCCTGGCTCGTCTGATCTCCCCGGATAACCTCCACAAGCTGCATCAGCCATACGGGGGAGAAAAAATGGAGGCCCCCGAAGCGCTCCGGTTTCGTCACCAGTCCGGCCATGGACTTGATGGCGAGGGAAGAGGTATTACTCGCCACGATGCAATCCTCCGGAATCACCTGACAGAGTTCCCCATAGACCTGCTGTTTGAGCTTGAGGTCTTCAAATACCGCCTCAACGACAATATCCACATCCTTGAATTCCGCACCGTATTCCGTGGTGGTAATAATGAGGTTCATATAGTCGTCCACGGCGCCCTTGAGACGCTTCTTCTCCGCCATTCCGTCGAGGATCTTCCGGACAAAGGCCTTCCCAGGCTCCAGGGCCTCGGGAATGTCTTTCACGACCACGGGGACCTGCATATTTCTAACAATATCGATGACGATCCCCCGGCCCATTGTCCCAAAACCAAGGACGGCGGCCTTTTTCAGAGGCTTGGGCGTAAATCCTCTGGTCATCATCGCCTTGGGCTTATCCGTCAGGGTCTTGATGAAAAACGTATTGATACTCCCCTTGGCCTCGTTGGACATAACAACATCGACAAAGTTAGCCTTCTCGATCTCCAGGCCTTCCGCCAGGGAAACCTTGAGGCCGTCCTGGATGGATTTAAGGGCCAGCATGGGGGCAGGCAGCGTGCGTCCCCGGGTTACCTTGAGAACTCCCTGACGGGCCATCTCGATGATCTCGTCGAGTTGGGAAAAATCGTGTTCCCGTCTTTTCAGATTGGCCGTTCCGGCAATCATCTCCCCGATAAAGGCCTTGGCGGCCCCCAGGAGATCGGCGTCCCCGGGAATTAGACGGTCGATGATCCCCAGCTCGAAGGCCTTCGCCGCCGGCAGCATGGTCCCCTTCAGTATCAGTTCGATGGCGGGATATCCGATCAGCCGGGGCAGACGCTGGGTGCCGCCGCCGCCGGGAAAGAGGCCGACATTACATTCGGGAAGGCCGATGAGGGTCGTTTTCCCCTCTTTGGCGATGCGGGCCGTACAGGCCAGGGCGAATTCGAGACCGCCGCCGAGGCAGTGGCCGTGAATGGCCGCCAAAATGGGCAGATTCATATCGTTAAGTTTCCGGAACGCGCCATGGAAAAGTTCAAGGACCTCACGCACCTCATCCGGTTTCACGAGGTCGGCGATCATCTTGAGATTCGCCCCGGCAAAGAAGTTGTCGGGCTTCCCGGAAATGAAGATGATCCCTTTCAGGGCTTTCTCTTGCGCCAGTTCCCCCATAAGTTCGGCAAAACTCGTAAAGGCCGCCTCCGTCCAGGTGTTCATGGCGTCGCCGGCAACGTCGAAGGTCGCCACGCCGATGCCGTCTTCCACTTTCAATTGGAATACCTTGCTCATAAAATACCTCCGTTAATTATGCTGTTAATTGCCGTACTGCTCATCGATCCAGTGCTGGTATTCTCCGGAACGGACCCGGTCGGACCAGTCGCGGTTGGTTGCGTACCATTCAATCGTTTTCCGCAGCCCCGTGGCGAAAGACTCCCGAGGTTCCCATCCCAACGCTTTCTGGAGTTTGGAAAAATCAATGGCGTAACGGCGGTCGTGCCCGGGACGGTCCTTTACATAAACAATCAGATCCTGCCGGGATTTACCGTTCTCCCGGGGCCGGATCTCGTCCAGGATTGCCAGGATCATGTTGACGATAACGATATTCTCGATCTCCGAGGCGCCGCCGACGTTGTAGGTCTCCCCCCTTTTGCCCTCTTTCATGATCGTCCAGATAGCCTCACAGTGGTCGGTCACATAGAGCCAGTCCCGGACGTTCTTGCCATCGCCGTAAATGGGGAGGGGTTTTTCTTCAAGGGCGTTCAAGACCATGAGGGGAATTAGTTTTTCCGGGAACTGGTACGCCCCGTAGTTATTGGAACAATTCGACAGGGTCGTCGGCAGGCCGAAGGTTTCATGATAAGCCCGAACCAGGTGGTCCGAGGCCGCCTTCGAGGCCGAATAGGGGCTGTTGGGACGGTACGGCGTCTCTTCCGTAAAGAGCCCTTCCGGGCCAAGGCTGCCATAGACTTCATCGGTGCTGATGTGATGGAATATCTGAAAGGCGTCGCCCCGGCCGCGGGCGATCTCAAGAAGATTGAAGGTGCCGATAATATTGCTGAAGATGAAGCTGTCGGGCCGCTTGATGGAACGGTCCACGTGGGACTCGGCGGCAAAATGGCAGATACCGTCGATCCCGTATTCGGCAAAGATATTTTTCATGGCCTCAAGATCGCAGATGTCGGCCCGGACAAAAGCATACCGGCCGGGCCAGGTCTTGGCCACACCCTTTAAGTTTTCCGGATTCCCGGCATAGGTCAGGGTATCGACATTGATGATCCGCCCTTGAAAATCGCTCTGTTCCAGCAGATACCGGATGAAGTTGCTGCCGATGAATCCGCAACCACCCGTCACCATAAGGTTTTTAATTTTCATGCTCATATAATTTTCCTTAATTATTGCGACTAGGATCAGTCTTACTTTAAGAATCCCTGAATAATCCGGTTGACGGCCTCGTCGTAGGTCAGCCCCAGACTCATCAGTTTCATTAGCTGGTCGCTGGCAATCTTGCCGATGGAGGCTTCATGGGTAAGGGCCGCGTCGGGATGGCGGGCCTTCAGAGAAGGCACCGTATCGTTCCGGCCGTTGTCCATGATGATGGCGTCACACTCGATGTGACCGAAACATGGGGCCAGGGCCTCCATGGTGGCATAGAAATCCTGCTCCGAGTCACCCTTGATCACGGAACGGGAAATCATGTTGGCCCGGCTGCCGGCCCCGGCTAGGATGATGGTATTGGCGGAGACGGCCTTCTGGTTCCCTTCCGTAAGGACCCGTTCGGTAATGAGAAGGAGGCTGTCCGGCCCCAGGGTTGCCTCGTTGGTGCGGTTCGCCTCGTCCACCCCGCCGATCTGGGTCAGCTCCATCTCCGCCGTCGCTCCCGCCTCCAGAAAGACCTTCGTCGTCGGATTCAGGGTACGCCGGCCCCGACCGGGACCGCTGGCGTAGTGCTTTTCCACATACTTCACCTTCGCCCCTTTGCCGACCCGAAACTCGTGAATCCCTGCGTGGCCCTCCGGTTCCTGGCTGCCGCAATGGATGCCGCAACCGGCGATAATGGTCACGTCGGCCCCTTCCCCGATGATGAAATTGTTATAAACAACGTCGTAGAGGCCCGCCTGGCTGAGGATAACGGGGATATGGACGGATTCGTTGATGGTCCCCGGCTTGATGGTGACAACGATCCCCGAACCGTCGGCGTTCGACTCGATGTTGATATTGGCCGAAACTTCCCGTTTCAGCAGCTTGCCGTTCTTGCGGATATTGAAGGCCCCTTTGGGGAGCCCCTCGAGATCCGCAACCGTCTTTAACAGATCCTTATCGATAACATCCAACATCTTTATCACCTACACATTTTCTGTAATTGCACACACTCAGGTCATTGAGCATGGGCAGGGCGCCCTTCAGGTCTCCCTTATAAACAAGTTTTCCCTCGCTGATCATGAGGACGATGTCCGCTGCTTCAAGAAAGGCCCGGTTATGGCTGACGACCACTGTCGTCGTTCCGTGTTCTTTCTGCTCCCGTTTAAGGAGCCGGACCATCGGCTGGATCGTCCACAGGTCGATGCCCGTATCGGGTTCGTCATAAATGGCGAGCTTGGGATTCCTGGCGATCGTCGTGGCTAATTCGATCTTCTTGATTTCTCCCCCGGATAGCTTTGCATCCACGGGGTTATCGAGAAAGGAAAGGGAACAGATGCCGACCCGCCTGAGCAGCGCCAGGAGCATCTCCTCGTCGTCCGTTCCCGCCGCCATGGCCAAGAGGTCACGGAAGGTGATTCCCTTGAAGCGGGCAGGCTGCTGAAAACTATAGGCAATTCCTTCCCTGGCCCGCTCCGTGATGGATAAGGAGGAAATCTCTTTCCCCTGAAAACTGATCGACCCCGAGCTTACCTGGTTGATACCCATGATGAGTTT
Organism: Syntrophus sp. (in: bacteria); assembly: GCA_003451635.1. Lineage (GTDB taxonomy): Bacteria > Desulfobacterota > Syntrophia > Syntrophales > UBA8958 > UBA8958. The sequence continues at coordinate 6,957 of DMAT01000373.1, forward strand.
GGCCAGAGTCGTCTTGCCGCTGCCGTTAGGACCGGTAATACCGTAAAATTTACCTTTTTCGAAGGTATGATTCATCCCGTCGATGATATTCCGGCCGGACACGGAAAAATAAAGATCCTTAAGTTCAAGCATCAACCACACCTCCTTATGATGCACATCATAAAAAAACAGATTTCAAACGGCTACGGGTATGATGGAAATTGCCCTTTATGTCAAATCTTTTGTGGCGTCCGCCCCTAATGGGATGACGGCTTACGATTATTCAGCTTCTCCATCGCTTACAATGAAGCACGTCTCGCTGACTGCCACTCCCTTGGTCAAACAGTCGCCCACGGGACAGCGACTTTTAACGAATGCTGCAAACTCCCTTGTTTTCTCCTCCGGGGCGTCGGCCTTAATGAATACTTTCGTCCGGATCTGCTGATAACCAGGCCGTACGCCCTCCATCCCCTTCATGAATCCGGCGGGATCGAGGTCCCCTTCCAACTCCACGCGGTATTCCTTCAGGGCGATCCCGAAAGATTTCGCCAGGAAACGAGCCGTGATACACTGACAGGAGCCAAGAGCACACAGGAGCATCTCGACGGGATTCATCCCCTCATCGGTTCCTCTCATATTCTTTGGTTCATCGGCAATTATCATGAAACATGCCGCGCTGTTTTCCACCGCCATACCGTGGTCCAACAGTTTCGATGTCGCTTTGAAAGTGAACAAGGCCATTCTCGATTCCTCCTTTTAAATTAAATATAGGTTCGTCCCCCCAGGTAGCGTTTCTGGTAATAGGCATTGGACAGAGCATCTGTACGGATTTTTTTGCCTTTTCCCGGCGCGTGGATAAAAAGGCCTTCCCCGATATAGACCCCGACATGGGAAACCTTCTTCCCCTTCGCCGTGGCAAAAAAAACAAGGTCTCCCTTGAGGAGATCATCTTTATCCACACCCTCTCCCGTTCCGAATTGCTCCCCCGATGTCCGGGGCAGATCGATGCCGCTAAGCTGATAGACCGTCATGGTCAGTCCGCTGCAATCGAAGCCTGCCTCCGGGGAGGTCCCCCCCCATAGATAGGGAACGCCAAGGAAGTTGCGCGCCGCTTTGACAATCTCATTGCGGAGATAATCATCTCCCAGAGCCTCGACTTTGGAGACCGCATACTCCTCCGGGGCGACTATATAATATTCGTCAATTATTTCTAATATTTTCAGGGCTTCCGCCTGATTTAGGGCGCTTTCCCGGGCGGCGAAATTCCCGATCCGAACCTTGTATAGCCCTGTTTTGGCGGCAAAATAGGTTGCATCCAGCCCCTTGTCCTTCAGGACTTCGGTTAAGCGGGCAGCGTTTTCCGGCTGGGAAAAGGCGCCCGCTTGAATGGTATAGCCCATCCGGGGCAGCGCTTTTTTAACATTTGCCGGCCGCGCTTTCTTTACGGCGGCCGGCTTGGCTTTGTAGGGGGGGGTATAGGCCTTCCGGCTTGCGCATCCCCCTCCGAGCAAAAGACAGACAAGAACAAAGGCAATGATTTGGCAGGTTTTTCGCCCCTTCATGGCAATGCGTTCACCAGGAGTCCCTTCAGGTAGCGCCCCTCGCTGTGGGCGAGGCTGGTCGGGTGATCCGGGGAGGCGGCCAGTCTCTTCAGGAGCCGGACGGTCTTGCCTGCGTCCCGGGCGGCGCCGAGGACAATCTTTTCAAAAAGGGCTTCATCGATGGCGTTGGAACAGGAGAAGGTCGCCAGCAGACCTCCCGGTGACAGGCGACGAAAGGCTTGAAGGTTGATGTCCTTGTATCCCCGGGCGGCGTGCTGGACCTCCTTGCGGTTTTTCGCAAAGGCAGGTGGGTCCAGGATAATCAGATCGTAAGACTCTTCCGTCTTCCGCAGATACTGGAAGACATCGTCCTTAAGGACCGGATGGGCCGCCACGGAAAAACCGTTTATCTCCAGATGATGCCGCGCCGCAACATTTGCCGGTTCCGACGCATCGACGGAGACCACCCGTTTCGCCCCGCCCCGGGCGGCGTAAACGGAAAAGGCCCCGGTGTAGGAAAAACAGTTCAGGACCGACAGCCCGCGGCTGAGCCCTCCGATCCGGCTGCGGTTATCCCGTTGATCGAGAAAGAAGCCCGTTTTCTGGCCGGTGCGGATGTCCACCTCAAAAGCAAGGCCATTTTCCCGGATAGAGATGCCTTCCGGGGCCTCCTCTCCCCAAACCCAGCCGGTGCAATCCATAAGTCCTTCCAGCCGCCGCGCCGGACCGTCGCTCCGCTCCAGGATGCCAAGGGGACGACATTCATCACCCAGGGCGGCGATCACCGCCTCCCGTCGTTTTTCCACGCCCGCAGTGCTGATAACCATGACGAGATAGTCTCCATAGCGGTCCACCACGAGGCCGGGCATACCGTCCCCTTCGGCGTTGATGAGTCGAAAGGCCGTCGTATCTGACGCCAGGATTCTTTTTCTCAGGTCCGCCGCATCCCGGAGCCGGCGCTGCCAGAATCCCTGATCGACCGTAGCGGCGACGTCCCTGGTCAACATCCGGAAGGCAATGTCCGATTGGGAGTTATAAAAGCCAAGGGCCAGGGGCTGCCCTTCCTTTGTTGTCGCCACCACGATCTCTCCCGGCTCGGGGCGGCCCTTTATTTTCGACACGGCCCCGGAAAAAAGCCAGGGGTGGCCCCCGATGAGGGATCTTTCACGGCCCTCCTTCAACACTAATTGCGGATAGTCAGTCACGGAGATCTCCTGTTTATTCTAAATGTGCCCTACCTGCTGTAAAGCACGATTTACTTGCCAGTTTATCGTATGGCTTTCTTGTAACATCACAATATATTAACAATTATGATTTGTAATGTTGCATACTTCTCATAATCAGTCAACCGCGTGATCATCAGTTTTTACATACCCGCTGATTTTATCCTAAGCGTTTGTGTTTATTGAAGTCGATAAGGAAGGACGATGTTGTTGTGTAGCCGGCAAGAGCTTCCTGATGCGAACTTACTGGAGAAAATTAATGAGTTCCACCTCAAAAATCAAGGTTGCATTAGGTGGAATTGTTCCCATACTCCTATCGCCATAAGCCAAACCAGGTGGTATGATGAGAATACGTTTTTCTCCCTTTTTCATTGAACGAAAAGCCTCATCCCAACCCTTGATTACTTCACCTCTCCCGACCAGAAACATTAACGGTTCTCCTCGATCCACCGAGCTGTCAAACTTAGTTCCATCAAGTAACCTGCCGGTATAATGAGCCTCTACGAGCGCTCCGCCATTTG
>DMAT01000226.1 GCA_003451635.1 Syntrophus sp. (in: bacteria)
GCGGATCTTTGGTGATATGTCCGTTTTTACGGGTAATCTTGTGGCTTTCGATTATAAGACGACCAAGCCCAGTACCCTGATCCGAATTCCCCGGCCGGTTCTTATGGCTGCGGTCAAGAAAAACCCTGCGGCGACGTTGCTATTCACCAAGAATTTGATGGAAATTGTCTTTAAAATGGGCCTTTATCAGAAGGAGCAGGAAGTTCGCGCGGCGGCCATGCTGGCCAGCCCGGATCCCTACGATCTTTATTTTACCTCCGCCTCGGAGCCGATGAAGATCTCCGTCATCAACTGCGGGAGTTCCTCCCTGAAATACACCATCTTCGATACGACGCAACGAGACCCGCTCATTGAGGGGACCATCGAGCGGATCGGTTCCGCCGACGCCCATCACAAGGTTGTCACCCCTAAGTCAAAAAAATCGGTATCCCTGGGGGCGGTTCCCAACATGGAGAAGGCCTTCGAGTTCATGGTGGCGGCCATTGCCGATCCGGCGGTCGGTGCCGTTGGGGATGTTCGGGAATTCAAGGCCGTCGGTCACCGGGTAACCCACGGCGGCGGACTCTTCAATGGTCCCGTAGTCATCGACGACCAGGTCCTGGAACAGATCAGATCCGTCTCCGATCTGGCCCCCCTACATAACCCCTACAATATCGAGGGAATCGAGCTGTTCCGGAAACTTCTTCCCGAGGCGAAGCAGGTCGCCGTCTTCGACAACACCTTTCATCAGACCATCCCGGCGGCGGCGGCGACTTATGCCCTGCCCCGGCAGCTCTGCACGGAGGAAAGAATCCGACGGTATGGATTCCATGGGACAAATCACGAATACGTCGCCCTGAACGCCGCCACTTTTCTCAAAAAACCCCTGAGCGAGCTCAAGATGATCACCTGCCACCTGGGCAGCGGCGCCTCGGTCTGCGCCATTGACCATGGCCGGAGTATCGACACCAGCATGGGGATGACCCCCCTGGAGGGCCTGGTCATGGGGACGCGTCCCGGGGATGTGGATCCGGGGGTTATCTTCCATCTTCTCCGGAAGGGCAGCAACGCCGCCGATCTGGAAAACATCTTCAATAAGGAAAGTGGTCTCAAGGGAATCAGCGGCCTGACCAACGATATGCGGGAACTCCTTGCGGCGGCGGAAAGTGGCGACGCCCACGCCCTGGAAGCGATCAGCGTTTTCTGCTACCGGATCAAGAAGTACATCGGCGCCTACACTGTTGCCCTGGGCGGCCTCGATGTGGTCGTCTTCACCGGCGGCATCGGTGAAAACTCCCCGGAGATCCGGGCCAGGATCTTTCAGGGATTCGAGACCTTTGGCATGACCATCGACTATAAGGTAAACCGCGAGGCCCGGCCGGAGCGGGGGCAGGTCGTCGACATCGCGGAACCAAACGCCAAGCTCCGCGTGTTGGTGATTCCCGCCGACGAGGAAAGGATGATTGCCCGGAACACCCTCCACACTGTTGGCCTGGTCCGTTCCGAGCTGGATATGAAGGTCTTCAAGACAACCCCTGTCCCGTTGAGCATTTCGGCCCACCATATCCACCTGACCCAGGAGAATTTTGAACTCCTCTTTGGCAAGGGGAAAACGATGACGCCGAAGTCGCCTCTCAGTCAGCCGGGGCAGTTTGCCGCCGAGGAAGCGGTCAACCTTGTCGGCCCCAAGGGAAACCTGGAGAAGGTCCGGATTCTCGGTCCGGCGAGAAAATACAGCCAGTTGGAAATTTCCCGGACGGAGCAGTTCAAGCTCGGCATCGATCCCCCGATCCGGGATTCCGGCGATATCGAAGGAACACCGGGTATCACGGTGGTGGGCCCCCAGGGACAGATTGATTTGGAAAAAGGGGTAATCTGCGCCAAGCGCCACATCCACATGTCCACCGATGACGCCCTCAAGTTCGGCCTCCGGGATAAGGACGTCGTCCGGGTCCGAAAGGAAGGAGGGCGGGGGCTCATCTTCGGCGATGTCCTGATCCGGGTGGACCAGAACTTCCGCCTCGATATGCACCTTGATACGGATGAAGGCAATGCCGCCGAAATCAAGGCGGGAGACACGGGATATATTGAATCTATAGAACATCGTCGATTTGTCTAATAAAAGGAGGGGATCCATCATGGCCAAGACGCCAGCGCCAGTTAAAGGCAAGACATCAGTGCCGGTTAAAGGCAAGGCATCCAAGATTAAAGCCGCCGTGTCGTCAGTTCTCGATCCGGAAATAAAAAAGACGGCAGTGACCGCGTCTCCTGAACCCGTAAAAGCTGTGAAGCCGGTAAAAAAGGAAAAAGCCGCGGCTCCCGAACAGGCCCCAGCAGCCGGTAAAACTTCAGGAGCAGCGAAACCGCCCCCCAAAACTGTAAAGCCGGAGGCGCCGGAAAAAAGCGCTGCGGCTCCCAAGGCAGCTGGGGCGGACAAGAAGGAGGAAGAGGTGAAAAAACCATTCGCCGGTCTCGATCCGTCCGCCTTTTTCAAGGGGATGAAAGGAACATGGGAGGGCAACGTCGCTGCCAAAGACCTCTGGGAATATGGCGTGGATATGATCCAACGGCAGATCCTTTTCTGGGATGCCATGCGTCAGCGGGGTGATAACTTTCTGCAACATATCAAGGAAGGAGAGCCGCCGGTATTACAGTTCAAGTATGAAACGATCCTCGACGGCCGCACCATGGAGCGTCCTGTCAATTACGCCCTCCTCAGGATCATCCCCGAGGAGGGCATGGACATTGATCCCAAGAAGCGTCCCTTCGTAATCATTGATCCCCGAGCGGGGCACGGGCCGGGGATTGGAGGCTCCAAACAAGAATCCCAGGTGGGCGTCGCCCTACAAGCTGGTCACCCAACCTATTTTGTCATGTTCTTCCCCAAACCGGAACCGGGGCAAACCCTGAACGATGTAGGTCATGCCGAAGCCCTATTTCTCAGGGAAGTCATCCGCCTGCATCCGGAGGCGGAGAAACCCTGCGTCATGGGAAACTGCCAGGCGGGCTGGGCTCTTGCCGCCCTCGCCGCTGTTGAGCCGGACATTATGGGAACCATCATCTTGAACGGCGCCCCCATGTCCTACTGGGCGGGATACAAGAATAAAAACCCCATGCGCTACTCAGGCGGCCTTTTGGGCGGCAAGTGGCTCACAACCATGACCTGTGATCTGGGCAACGGCATATTCGACGGTTCCTATCTCGTTCAGAATTTCGAGAATCTCAATCCGGCCAATACCCTTTTTGCCAAGGAGTACAACCTTTACGCAAATATAGATACGGAGGCGGAGCGCTATCTTCACTTCGAGGAGTGGTGGAGCGGTTTCTTCCTGATGAACGCCGAAGAGATCGATGCCATTGTGACCAATCTTTTCATCGGGAATAAATTGGCCAAGGGCGGGATTACCACCCCCGACGGCCGACGCGTCAACCTGAAGAATATCAAGTGTCCCATCGTCATCTTCGCCTCTTTTGGCGACAACATTACCCCTCCTCAGCAGGCCCTCAACTGGATCGTTGACGTTTACGGAACCGATCAGGCCATCTTGAAGAATGGTCAGGTTATCATCTACACCCTTCACCCCGATGTGGGCCACTTGGGGATCTTTGTGGGCACTTCCGCTGCCAAGAAGCAGCACGCCGAGTTTGTCACGACCCTCGACATGATCGATGGCCTGCCGCCGGGACTCTATGAAATGATCATTGAGAAGAAAAATCCCTTTACAGAACACGGGGAACTGATCCATGGTGACTATACCGCCCGGTTTGAGATGCGGAAGATTGCCGACATTATGGACCTCAATGACTCTCATCGAGACGATGATTACTTTGCCTCCGTGGCGGAAGTTTCCGATTTCAATGATGAATTGTACCGGACCTTTCTCCAGCCCTGGGTCCGGATGATGACGACGGAAAAGAGCGCGGAGATGCTGCGTTGGCTCAATAAAAGTCGCAGGAAATATTACCTCTTTTCCGAGCAGGTGAATCCCTTCATGTCGATCTTCAAGATATGGGCGGATTGGGTACGGAAGAACCGCAAACCCGTGCAGGACAGCAACTACTTTCTGACCATGGAAAGAGACATGGCCCAGACGATTGAGGATCGTCTCAATGGTTATCGTGATTCCCGGGATGACCGTTACCGTAATATGTTCAAAGCTATGTACGGGCCGCTGGGATTTGCGCCGTTCTTCCCAGGCAAGAAGGTCCAGATAATGGAAGAGGAAAATGAGGCGCAGGAAGCAGCGATCCATGCGGAAATTGAGCGTCTGAAAAACGAGATGGACAAGGGCGGTTTCCATGAAGCCCTGATTCGCCTCATTATGGCCAGCATGATTCATATCGGGGCAATAGACTACCGTTCCAGTCTCATCGCCAAACAGCTTAAAAAGCGTTACCAAGAAGAAGAAATCAAACCGGCGGTTTTCAGGAAAATGCTCTGGGAACAGTATTTTATGCTCCTAATTGACGAAGACCTGGCGATTGCCTCCCTAGCCAAACTTCTGCCGACAAAGGTGGAGCGTGAAGAGGCCGTAAAGTTGACCATGGAAGTCATGATGATCAGCGACGCCCAGATCGATCCCAACAGCCGCCTCGCCGCCAAGGTGGCCAAGGCCCTTGGCCTTGATATTAAAAAAATATTTGATGTTGTTTCCTGAATCAAAGGGCTGAAAAAACAATTATTTATCCCTCCCCTTCAAGGAAACGAGATTGGGCGTGAAAAAATTTATATCTCTTAGCGTGATATTCCCCGCAGCTTGCTGTGTTAAGAGAAGCTGTATTCCAGAGATACCGATCAGATAGCTGCGGAGAGGTTCATTATCTTTCCGGCCCCCTTCGAGGGGAAGGTTAGGCTGGGGATGGGGTTCCCCTTAAAAATGCAAGTTAACGAGAGCATGCTCTCCTTCATCCGTCCTGATCAAGGTACACTCCTAATAGTCCTCCAGGGGAAATGGCGGGCCGAGGGGAGTCTTCCCTCTGTCTCGGAAGTATTCCGGCAAATTGAGCAGGCCCCGGCGACGAAAAACGTCGCCTTTGAATGCTCCGGACTGGTCGGCTGGAGCAGCGTCCTGATCACATTCCTCATCAATATCATTGACTATGGTCAACAGCGGGATGTCTCTGTGGATCGGGGAGGGCTTCCCCAGGGAGTTCAGGGGCTCCTGAATTTGGCTTATGCCGTTCCGGAGCGGGCCGGGGCCAGGCGTGAAAAGGTCCGGACATCCGTTCTGGAGCAGATAGGACAAGAAGTTTACGCCTTCTGGCAGGGGACGCAGGAAGTCTTCGCCTTTATCGGCGAGGCGACCGTGGCCTTCGGAAAGTTGCTCAGGGGTCAGGCCCGCTTCCGCCGTCGCGATCTGTTTGTCGCCATGCAGGAATGCGGGATTCAGGCCCTCCCCATTGTCTCGCTGATCAGCCTGCTGGTCGGTCTTATCCTCGCCTTTGTCGGAGCTATCCAGTTGAGCATGTTCGGCGCCCAGATCTATATCGCCAATCTGGTCGGGATCGGCGTCTTTCGGGAGATGGGGGCGATCATGACAGGGGTGATCATGGCCGGGCGGACGGGGGCGGCCTTCGCCGCCCAGCTTGGAACCATGCAGACAAATGAAGAGATCGACGCCCTCAAGACCATGGGCATTCCGCCGATGGAATTTCTCGTCCTGCCGAGAATGATCGCCCTGGCCGTGATGATGCCCCTCCTGTGCCTCTATGCCGATTTCATGGGCGTCCTCGGGGGGCTTATTGTGGGAGTGACAGTGCTGGATCTGAATTCCATGGCCTACTACAATCAGACAACGGATGCTATCAGTCTCAACGATATGTGGGTCGGCCTGTTTATGAGCGGCGTTTTTGGCATCCTTATTGCGGTTACAGGATGCCTCCGGGGGCTCCAGTGCGAACGGAGCGCTTCCGCCGTCGGGGAGGCTACTACTTCTGCGGTGGTAACGGGGATCGTGAGCATCGTTATCGCCACGGCAATTATAACGGTGCTGTGCAACATCCTGGGAATCTGAAAATATATGACATCAGGAAACGGTAAACATGCCCATATAAAAGTTGAGGATCTGACGATGGCCTTTGGGGATTTCGTTCTCCAGCGGGATCTGAACTTCACCATTTACACTGGCGATATCTTCATCATCATGGGAGGAAGCGGCTGTGGAAAAACCACCCTCCTCAAACACCTCATCGGCCTCAATAATCCGGCCAAAGGGGCGATACTTTTCAATGGCGTTGATTACTGGCGGGCGGAACAGCAGCAGCGGGACGAGATCACCCGGGGCTTCGGCGTCCTCTATCAGAGAGGCGCCCTGTGGAGCTCCATGACCCTGGCGGAAAATATCGCCCTGCCCCTGGAGGAATATACGGATCTTTCGCCTCAGGATATCGGCGAGATTGCCTCCCTGAAGCTGGCCCTCGTCGGGCTGAAGGGGTTCGAGGACTATTATCCCGCCCAGATAAGCGGGGGCATGATGAAGCGGGCAGGACTAGCCCGGGCGATGGCCATGGACCCGGAGATCCTCTTTTTCGACGAGCCGTCGGCAGGACTGGACCCCATCAGTTCCCGTCTTCTCGATGATCTGATCCTCCAGCTCCGGGACAGCCTGGGGACGACCATCGTCGTGGTAACCCACGAGCTGGCAAGTATTTTTGCTATTGGCAATAACTCCGTATTTCTCGACGCGACGGCAAAAACCATGATTGCCTCCGGCGATCCGAAGCTGCTGCTGAAGGAGTGCGCCAACCCCATCGTCCATAGCTTTCCACCCGGGGTGGGGAGTTTTCCGAAAAGAACTTAACAGCGGACGGTTGTTGATTCAAAGAGTAAAACAAGGACCATAGACAGGGGAGCAACCCATGAGCAAGCAGGCCAGTATGAAAATGATCGGCGTCTTTGTCGTCGGGGCGGTGGTTTTGCTGACAGCGGCTGTTGTCATTTTTTCCTCCGGGCAATTCTTTAAGAAGCAGAACTTTTATGCCCTCTACTTCGATGAATCCGTCCGAGGCCTGAACGCGGGGGCCCCCGTGTATTTCAAAGGTGTGAAGGTCGGCGCCGTCACCGACGTCCGGCTCTATTACAAACCAGAGATTGAGGCGCTTCATAGCGCCGTGGTCATTGAGCTTGACCCGAGTCGGGTCATTAATCTCAGCACCGGTAGGAAGGAAACGGCTGAAGCGGGAGACATTAAGTACCTGGTGGAAAAAAAGGGTCTAAAAGGACAGTTGGATATCCAGAGCCTGGTGACCGGCCTGTTGGTTATCACCCTCGATTTTTATCCCGACAAACCCATGGATCGCCATAATTTCATGAAACAATATGAGGAGATCCCGACGATACCGACGCAATATGAGCAGCTTACCAAGGCCTTGCAGGATCTCCCGCTTAAGGACATGGTGCAGAAACTGGACAAAATAATCTCGGGCATCGAAGGCGGCGTCAATTCCAAGGATACCCAGGAAGGCGTCAAGTCCCTTGCCAAGGCGGCTAAAGAGGCCGAGGGGCTTATAAAAAAGATGAATGAGCAGCTTGGCCCGACCATAACTGATCTGCGGGCAGCCTCCGAGGCGGCCCGGGGAACCTTCCGACAGGCGGAAAAGACCCTTGCCATGAATGAAGGGGTTCCCGGTCAAGTGGCGGCGAAGGCCAAGGATACCCTTGATCAGGCGAAGGGGACGCTGAAAAAAATGGACGATAGCCTTGCCGCCCTGAATCGCTTTACCCAGGAGAATACGGAGGTATCCTTCCAGCTGGGAGACACCCTCCGGGAATTTTCCAATATCGCCCGGTCTCTGCGGGCGCTGACCGATTATCTGGAACGCCATCCCGAGGCGATTCTGAGGGGAAAGAAGGGGCCTTAAGGAGGAAAGGGCATGAAAAAAAGACTGAATTTCTGGATATTATTGTTTATTTTAACGCTTATCACAGCCGGGTGTACGACGTCGCAACCGGCAAGGTTCTACACCCTGAATGGGATCAGCAAGCCGGATAATGCCTCCTCGGTGGCGTCAGGAAAGGCTGAAATAATAGGCGTGGGACCGATTTCCATTCCCGACAGTCTGGATCGCCCCCAGATTGTCACCCTTTCCGGGGAAAATGAGGTCAGAATTGCAGAATTTGACCGCTGGTCCAGTGGTTCCTATCGGGATGAAATCGCCCGGGTGATGACGGAGAACCTGTCCACGCTCCTCCCATCGCAACGGGTAGTTTCCTATGCCTGGGGTCGCAGGGTAAGCCTCAGCAGCCAGATCACTATTGATATTCTCCGTCTGGACGGGGTATTAGGGAAAATAGTTACCCTGAAGGCAAACTGGGCCATCCTGGCGGAAAGCGGGACAAAAACCATCCTGGTCAGACGATCGGACATCTCCGAACCGGTCAACGGCGGCGACTATGCCAGTTTCGCAGCGGCCCTGAGCCGGGCCCTGGGGACGCTGAGCCGCGAGATTGCCGTGGCGGCGCAGTCTCCGCGATAGAAGTAAACAAAGCCGCCCCTCCAGGTAGCAATTTCACCTGGAGGGGCGGCTGATAAATAACTATGTCTACGTCCGGCACTGATCTATTGGCGGAGCTTTAAGCATTCCGCCGCTATGATCAATGAATTAGAGATGCAAAATCACTTGTTCTGGGCCGGGACAAACTGTGCCCGCCGGTTCTTGGCCCAGGCTGCCTCGTTGTGTCCCGGATCAAGGGGCCGTTCCGAACCATAAGTGATCGTTTTGATTATTTTTTCGTCAATACCCAGCCCGACGAGATACTTCTTGGCTTCCATGGCCCGTCTTTCTCCCAGGGCCAAGTTGTATTCCGAAGTGCCTCTTTCGTCGCAATAACCCTCAACGGTTAGCGAATAATCCTTATTCTTCATAAGCCAGTCGGCATGACCCTTCAGGATTTCTCTGTCCGGGGTTCTGATTGCGGATTTGTCAAAATCAAAGTGGATATTGGCCAGTTCCAAGGCCACTGCCGGGGCCGCTGCTTCCGCTTTTGCCTCTTGTGCCTGCTCTACGACCGGCGCGGCGGCTGCCGGGGGGGGGGGCGGGGTTGTGAGGAAAATCTTTGCGACAAAAGCGTCCATGGCCGCCTGAGTGGCTAAATCATCGGCGTTAACATCTGCGCCGCACTTGGCTTCCTGCCTGATGGCGTCGATCACTAAATTCGCCTTCGGGTACTTGCCTACCTGGACGGTATAGATGCATACCTTGTCGCCATACTGCGCTTTTAATCTGGCCACGGAGGGAATTACCTTTGCGGGCTGAAGGTCGTCAACGCCCGGTATATTCTCGAAATCGCTGACAATAATTACAGCCGAATTTCCCGTCTTTCCCTGGAGGTCGATGGCGGCCCCGTCAATAGCCTTTTCCATCGGGGTCGGACCGCTTCCCCACTGCAGGGTTTTCATGCCGTTGATAAAACCTGCCTTGTCAAAGGCGGTCATGCCGTAGAGAAGCGTTGTCTTATCGTTATAGAAATCCCGGAGTCCTGCGGTCAGCTTGATATCCGGAATCGTCTGGATCATTCTCTGGGTCACTTCTCTTGCCAAAGCCAGCTCCGTCGATTTGCCATAGGGGTCGTCCATGGAGGAAGACTTATCAAAGAGGACGACAAAATTCTCTGTTTTCTGTATTAATTTACCTGATTTCACTTGCCCGTCGAGGCTGTCGGGCGAAAAGGCCGCCTTTTTTGTTGCGCAACCTGCAAACAGCAAACATAAAATAACCACTAATAAAATCTGCAACCTACTACTTTTCATAAACATTTCCTCCTTATTGGTATGAAATTTCAAACTTCCTTGAATTATCCCTTTCGATTACCGTCCGGCCTTCCGCAACTTTCCTTACAAAATTTAATACCAGTTAATTATCCAACCTTCAAGGGGAAAAATAATTTTTTTTATATGGTAGGAGACATGGTTCTTCCATCGCTCCAAAAATGATAGTAATTTGTTGTCATTATCCGGTACGGTAGATCCCGGAACCCATGCCCTGTTTCTCTTTTGGGGTGAGCGTCATGATCAGTCTATTGTTGGGCGTAAATAACCAGGCCGATGCCGACCCCCATCATGCACAGGTCGGCAATGACATGGGCAAGGATGGATTGTCATTTCTGCACAAGGAAAGAAAACGGGATAAAAGTTGGTGAATTATTATGTTTTATGTGTAATATCGCCGTTAGCTACTATAGGGAGGCTTTAAACAATGGAAGAATACCGGCAAAGATTGAAGACCGCAGAAGAAGCCATTGCCATGATCCACTCCGGCCAGCGGGTCTTCATTAGCTCCACCTGCGGCTCACCCCGCCATCTTGTGGAAGCACTCATTAAGAACCGCGATCGTTTCTCCGATCTGGAGATTATCCGCCTCCTGGCATTGGAAGCAACCATCGACTTGACGAAGCATCGGCAGGAGTTGGAGCATATCTTTTCCTTCCGGAGTATCTATCAGGGGTCGGGACGGACGGAACAGCTCCGAGGCATCCGCCGTTTTCTCACCCCCATGGGTTTTTCCTCCATTCCCCGACTTTTTCGTTCCCGGAAGTTGCCCATCAACTGCGCCCTCATTCAAGTCAGCCCCCCCGATGAATATGGATGGATGAGCCTGGGTGTATCCGTCGATATCACGAGAGCCGCAGCCCAGGCGGCGGATCTCGTGATTGCCCAGGTCAACCCGCAGA
>DMAT01000108.1 GCA_003451635.1 Syntrophus sp. (in: bacteria)
GTCGCCGCCGACTTGAAAGGTAAATGTGCCGAAGCGTGAGGTTTCTGCACGTTCCTTGATATTATCAGACAATATTTTGTCTCCTGAAATGTCCAGCAGAATGTCTCGCTAAATTATTTTGTAACGATTTACAAATACAATATAATTTAAATTTAGCAAGTAAAAGTTTTCCTAATAAATGTCCGCCACTTGCTAGCGTGATCAAAATGTTGTGGCCGGACATTTTGCATGCGAACCCTTTTACCGATTTCGATAGCTGCCTTTAGCTGGGCAGCCTTGGCGTGACCCATACCGGATACAGCACGCAATTCCTCAAAGTGGGCGCGATCTATCCCGCTGATATCATCGAACTTGGTCAGGATCTGCCTACCTAAATCTTCGGCAGATTGTCCTGTTTTTCCAATTCGTAGCAAGACGGCCAATAACTCTCCATCAGACAAAGCCTCCGGACCTAAAAGACAATGTTTTTCTCTTGGCCGCTCAGATTCCGGCCAATTCTTGATCCATTGGCGATCGGATGATTTCTTTTTTTCTGACAGTTTTTCAGCCTCAGCCATGCCTAATATGCCCGCAAGTGATGAAACGCTGAGTTTCTGTGGGCAGTAGTGTTTTAATGTCCTATTGCTTATTTTTAAACTCCCGCACGTTTACCGCCTTCCATTCAAGCAGGGGATGCTTTTTGATACGATTCTGCAGATCGACATCGTCGGTCAGCAACTCGGGTTCTATCTCGCCTTTATCCAGTACCCGATTGAGAAATTCCATCTCCGCCTCTGTGAACGGCAATAGCGCGGCGAGAAGATTGCGGCAGTCCTCGACAAGGCCCTTGCCGAAATGATTCTGCGGGAGCCTTTCTATCCCTGCGGCCCGCAGCGTGGGAATCAGCCGTTGTTCAAGATCGGCGATATCAAAATCCACATCGTTGGGGGTGACGGTTCTCCAGTCCTTACGGCTCATGGCGCCATAGACGATAAACGCCAGGCGCAGGCATTCCAGATCAAGACCATCCAAGTGAAAGATATTGCTGCAATCAAACAGGTCCCTCGCCTGTCGCCTCGACAGCAGCGCCGAGAGTTTGCCCGCCGCCAGTTCATGGATATCCACGATCTGAATACCGACAGCCTGCCAGATGCCGACCGGTCGTGAATTCATATTCTTTACCGGCCACAATGGGATTCGGAACATGAAGTTGACATCCACTTCCAGGTTACCACCCTGACCGCCGGCGCTCGGATAACGGAGCTGCCATTTTCCGCCCGCATGCTCCGCCGGCACACGCCTAACCGAGAATCCTTCGCGGGAAAACACCGCTTGCAGCGCTTCTTCAACCTTGGGCCGCTCTTTGAGCATGGCCTCCCGATCCGCTGCACCCACATAATTAAGATCGATGTCGATTGAGAGGCGTGGGATATCGAAGATAAAAAGGTTCAGGGCTGTGCCGCCCTTGAGAACCAGCTTGTCTTTCAGAAAGGGATGACTGCGGACAGCGTCGAGCAGTTGCAGCAGCAGCCCCACCTTTTCGAGCATGTCCGGCCGAAATCCGGTGGCCTCCGCTTGGTTTACGAGCGTTTCCGGAGAGATCCTCACCGTTGCTCCTCCCATGATCTTTCGTAAACTTCTTCGGGAATGACAAGATTCCAGGCAGCAACGAAACGACCCGCCTTCCGTCGGCTGCGTTCCAGGTAATGCGGACGGCGTGGCCGCCGATCCTGAAATGTTTTCAGGTGGGCCTCCTCGACCATCAGGGATTCCCGGTGTTGTTCCAGGAAGAAGCCGACTTTCGCGGCCGTGGTTGCGTTGCCGAGGAGATCGACGTATAAGCCAACCTTATCAAGGTCGAAAAATTCGACGGACTCCAGGGAGCGCCATATCTCCTCCCAACTCCCCGATAAGTCAGGACGGTTCAGGACATCTACGAGGGTTCTCTCCAAGCCAGTTACTCGGACCTCCAGGCCTGCGCGGTCGGTCGTGACCACATCGAAGGATGCCCTGTTCTCAAGCGCAAGGGCTTTGGGAAACTCCACGCCTTTGAACTGATTCGATCTGAAGATAACAGGGCGAGAGGGAGAGGCGGCAAGATACGTGAAGTGCTCATACACCGAATAGGCCTTGCCGTGAAATTCCAAGGCCGTATGGTAGGCCAGCACGGCATCCTTAGTTATACGAGAGGCCAGGAGAAAAGGATCGATCGGATAGGTTTCCGCAGCCGCCCCCGGGGGAACGACGGCGTAAAGACCGCGACGCACCCGGACGATACTACCTGCTTTCACATGGTAGGCAAGGAGAGATTCCTGGGTTCTTAGGTTATGAGTTCCATCGGAAGACAGAAAACCGGCAAAGTCTTCAACGGTAAAAACAGGATGTGTGCGGAAAAAAGTCCTCAGTTTCATCAGCGATCACTTTTGACATTTATTCGCTTAACACGTAATTCTTTTAAGTGTAACAAGTGCTATTGTCAAGTTGATTTTGAGGCCAGCCAAACTTAAACTTGATGCCAGTTGCCTTGCTGAAGAACATAAAAAGCGATGCATTCAACAAGCACAGTCTATCATCTGAAGAATTAACTTCCCAAAACTGATTTCGTCACGTTCATTGATGTTATCAGATAATATTTTCTCTCCATGGAATGTCTTTAAAATTAGAGTCTTCGACCATCAGGGATTCGATAAATTACCGCTTAATCCCGTCTTTGCGGAAGGCGTCGGCGAAGGGGTTGTGAAAAGGCTTCGGTTCCTCTTTGGCCGGTCTGTTCTGCCCCGGACGGGGTTGGCGGTTTGTTCCGTTTGGGGTGTCCGGCCGGTTCCTGCGTTCGCCGGTTTGGGCCCTTTCGGTATGGCGCCCGTCGGCTTGAGGATTGTCGGTGTGGGAACGGACGGATTTATCGCCCCTTTCCCCAGGTGACTTTTTCATGGACAGGGAGATACGACTCCGCTCCATATCGACGGACAGAACCGTCACCTCTACCTGCTGACTCACCTTGACCACGTCTCCGGGCGACTTCACATAGTTGTCGGCCAACTCGCTTAGGTGGACGAGACCGTCCTGGTGAACGCCGATATCCACGAAGGCCCCGAAGGCGGTGATATTCGAGACGATGCCGGGCAGTTTCATCCCCGGCAACAGGTCGCCGATTTTCTCGATTCCCGCTGCAAAAACGACGCTCTCGAATTGCCGGCGGGGGTCCCGCCCCGGTTTGGCCAGTTCGGAGAGGATCTCCCGCAATGTGGGCAGGCCGACCTTGTCGGTTGTATATTGTTCCGGTTTTATCTTTTGCCGCCGGGCCTCATCCGCAAGGAGGTCGGTAACGGAGCAGTCCTGATCAAGGGCCATTTTTTTAACGATGGGATAGCTCTCCGGATGGACGGCGCTGGCGTCCAGGGGATTGGCGCCGTCCCGAATCCGGAGGAACCCTGCCGCCTGTTCAAAGGCCTTAGGCCCCAGGCGGCGGACTTTCTTCAACTCTGCCCGGCTCCGAAAAGGCCCCTCTTCGTCCCGATGTTTCACGATGTTTTCCGCCAGGGCCGGCCCCAGTCCCGACACATAGGAGAGGAGCTGGGCGCTTGCCGTGTTGACCTCGACGCCCACGGCGTTGACGCAACTGACCACCACATCGTCGAGGCGGCGTTGCAGTTCCCCCTGGTCCACATCATGCTGATACTGGCCGACGCCGATGGCTTTCGCCTCGATCTTAACGAGTTCCGCCAATGGGTCCATGAGCCGTCGTCCTATGGATATTGCTCCCCGGACGGTGACGTCCTGATCGGGAAACTCCTCCCGGGCCGCCGGAGAAGCGGAATAGATCGAGGCCCCGCTTTCGTTGACCATGACGATCCGGATCTCCTGGGGAAGCTCCAGGGTCCGGAGAAAGGCCTCCGTCTCACGGCCCGCGGTGCCGTTCCCGACGGCGATCGCCTCACTGGCGAAGCGTCTGCAGAGGGCGGGAATCCTTATCGCTGCCTCGTCGCGACCTTTTTGGCCAAGGAGGGGATAGATGGTTTCGTGGTGAAGAAGCTTTCCCTGTCGATCCAGGCAGACGGTCTTGCAACCGGTGCGAAAGCCGGGATCGACGGCCAGAACCGCCTGCTGCCCCAACGGGGGGGAGAGCAGGAGCTGGCGCAGATTGTCGGCAAACACCTGGATCGCCGTTTCATCGGCCCGTTTTTTCGAGGCGAGGCGGATCTCAGTTTCCATCGCCCCGGACAGGAGGCGCTTGTAGCTGTCCTGGACGGCCAGGCGTACCTGCTCGGAGGCTGCGGTCGTTCCCTTGATAAAGAGTTCCGTCAGGATGGCCAGGGCGTCTTCTTCCGGCGGAAGGATGCGGAGGGACAGAAACTCTTCCCGTTCCCCGCGGCGGATGGCGAGGACCCGGTGGGACGGCGCCTTTACGATCGCCTCTTCCCATTCGTAGTAGTCCTTGTATTTAATCCCCGACTCTTCCTTGCTGGCAATCACCCGGGACCGGAGGACCCCTTTTTCGAAGAACAGGGCCCGCATCCGCGCCCGCGCCTCCTGGTCTTCATTGACCCACTCGGCGATAATATCCCTTGCCCCGGC
>DMAT01000034.1 GCA_003451635.1 Syntrophus sp. (in: bacteria)
GCTCTTCCGATCTGCCGGCTACAAAACCTTTCCTGTCGGCAAGGAAGGCTTTTTTTTCCGCGGGGCTGAGTACAAATTCCGGATAGATTTCGAGATAGGTCCTGGGTTCCACACAGAAATTCGGGAAAAAATTCTTTTCGTCGATGTAGACGCCGCCAAACCAGTTTCCATAGGACACCATTTTCACGCCCTCGATCTGGCGGATTTTCTCATTATAAGAGAGGGGCAGCGTAAATATTATGGAGATGGCGTTTCTGGTAACGAGACGGGACGTCGAAGCGGCCTCGACGCCGGCATACCAGGAGCTGATCACCGTCCGCAAGAGACCGAAGGCCAGAATGGCCACGGCGATGCCCAGGATCGTCAGGCCGCTGCGCAGCTTATTGTGAAAGGCATTTCTAAAGAGGATTTTGAGAATCATCATCAATCAGGTATCCCTTATCCAGATGCCGGAGGATCCTGGCACGCTGCGCAGCCCGTGGGTCATGTGTTACCATGATGATGGTCTTGCCCATTTCCGCGTTGAGGCGCTCCATCATCGCCAGGATTTCCTCGGCCGATACACGGTCGAGATCACCCGTCGGCTCATCGGCTACGAGGATGGTGGGATCGGTGACGATGGCCCGGGCAATGGCCACGCNNACGCGCTGTTGTTCGCCGCCGGACAGTTCCTGGGGATAATGATCCATCCGGTGGTCCAGACCAACCATGCGCAGAGCCATCTCGGCATGCTCCCGCCTTTCTCTTTTGGACAACGACGTCAAATGAAGGGGCAGTTCCACATTCTCAATCGCCTTCAGGACGGGGATCAGGTTGTAGAACTGAAAGATGAAACCGACGTGATTGGCCCGCCAATGGGCGAGTTCCGTTTCCGAGAAGGTGGTGATATCCAAATCGCCCACCCGGATGCTCCCCTCATCTGCCTTGTCGATGCCGGCAAGGAGGTTCAGGAGGGTAGTCTTTCCGGAACCGGAGGGTCCCATGAGGGCCAGGAATTCCCCGGCGACGATGTCGAAGGTAATATCGAACAATACCGGGACGGCGAGACTCCCCCGATGATAGGACTTGTAAAGATGCCTTATCTCTACGATGTTTTGCTTCTGTTCAGCCATAATTTTCTTGAGAAGATTTGTCGGTCAGAGGGTTTGATGGTTAGACGATCTTCATCTTTCGGCGATTTTGATTCTTGACCCATCCTTCAATCCTTTCGACGGCTTTATGACCGCCCGGTCTCCCGGCTTGAGGCCTGAGACGACCTCCGTCACATCTCCCAGTTTCGAGCCAACCTGGACGGGGGTTTCTTTGACCCGGTTCCCCTGGAGGAGAAAAACAAATGTCTTATTGCCTCTGCTGATCAAGGCGGATTGATTGACGGCAAGACGGGGCTTCAGCTCCTCGGGCGCAAGCCGTCGGGAAAGAAAGGAGACCTTGGCGCTCATGTCCGGCAGCATGCGGGGGTCCTTGTCGAGGAAGCGAACCTTTACAAGGACGGTGGCCTTGCTGCGGTCAACGGTCGGCACAATCGTATAGACCTCCCCCTGAAACCGCGTGTTGGGGAGGGCATCGAGCTGGATATCGCAGGGTTGGCCGACCCGGATGGAGGCGATGCTCGTTTCCGAGACATCGGCCTCGACTTGCAGGGATTTCATGTCGGCAATCGTAACGACGGCGGCCTTCGCGTTGGCGGCAGAACCCATGGGGGTGACGATGTCGCCAACGTCGGCGTTTTTGGTCAAAACGACGGCATCGAAGGGGGCCCGGACCAGGGTATAGTCAAGGCCGGCCTCGGCATTCTGCAAGGCGGCGATTCCCGCCTTAACAGTGGCTTCCGCCCCCTTTACCCCTTCAACGGACCGCTTGTAGCGTGTAGCGGTCGCATCATAATCGGACTTGGCAACGAAATTACTTTCAAATAGTTTTTTATAGCGGTTATACTCCAGCAGAGCGATGTCCCTTTCCGCCTTGGCCTGCTCAAGGGTGGCCCGAACCGTATTCAGATTGGCCGCTGACTGGTCCCTATATGCAGTAACATCTACATTTTCCATCCGGGCGATCACTTCTCCCTGCTTGACCTTGCTCCCCTCCTCCACCATCAGCGCCACCAGGCGGCCCGTGACCTTGGAGGCCACTGCGGCCTTCCGCTGGGCGACGATGTAGCCGCTGGCGTTCAACATGGATATGGACTGGGAGGGGTAAACCTGGGAAATGGTTGTCACATCCACAGATGTGGCCGGGGCGATGATGCCGCCGAAGTAAAGACCGCCCGTTACCACAAGGAGCAGGACAATGGCCGCAATGATAAGGGGCTTTTTTTTGTATCGGCTGGGCTTAAAGATTTTTTCCGACTTTTCGATCTTCAGTTTAGCGATATCTTCAGCAGGCATGACGGGCTCTTCGACACATATGCTTTTCTGAATTCTAAATTACTTTTTCGGGGTTCATCAAAAGCGTTGCTGTCCTTTTCTCCTGCAATGACAAAGAGGATGCCTATTCAAGAATCCGATTATCCCTTGCGTGTCCGCCGCGTCGGCGGTGCTCCCTCCATCCACTGCTTGATGCGGTTGGCATCGCCAAGGCGCGTCAGCTTTCCTTGGGCATCGAGAAGTACGATCAACACGGGACGCTGGGCCACTTGGGCCTGCATCACCAGGCATCGGCCTGCCTCGTCGATGAAGCCCGTTTTGGAAAGACCGATCTGCCAGCGGGGGCTCCGAACCAGGCGATTTGTGTTATGGAATGTTAGTGTGCGGCGGCCTGTATGGACCGTGGCCTCTTCGCGGGTGGTGAATTCCCGGATAAGACGATAGCTATAGGCGGCGTTCACCATCCGGGCCAAGTTCCGGGCGGAGGAGATGTTGCCGCTGGAGAGTCCGGTAGGATCGTCGAAGCGCGTCTCGGAGAGTCCCAGTGACTGGGCTTTGGCGTTCATGGCCGCGACGAAGGCGTCGAGACCGCCCGGATAGGTCCGTCCCAGAATGTGGGCAGCGCGGTTCTCGGAAGCCATTAAAGCCAGCAGCAACGCCTCTTCGCGTGTGATACTGGCGCCCACCGGCAGGCGGGAGCGGCTGTGACGAAGCATATCCACATCTTC
>DMAT01000235.1 GCA_003451635.1 Syntrophus sp. (in: bacteria)
ACGGGGAAAACACGACTCACCCAGGGGATTGCCGCCGGCTTGGAAGTGCCCGCAGCGTATCCGATCACGAGTCCGACTTTCACCCTGATAAATGAATACCCCGGCCGATTTGTTCTTTACCATTTCGACATCTACCGTCTGGAGGGATCGAAAGATCTCGAGGACATGGGTTATGAGGACTATTTTTACGGGGATGGTGTAGTGGTCATCGAATGGGCGGAAAGAGTCAGAGACATCCTGCCGGAGGGGGTTTTATTCATAAACCTTGCATATCTCGATGAAGATAGACGGGAATTGGTCGTAACAGGAAACGAAGGGGAAATTACTATCATCAAAAACCTTTTGATAAAGGGAGGATTCTGACAAATGGGTCTCGTGGTACAGAAATATGGTGGGACGTCTGTGGCGGATCTCGAGCGGATCGAGAATGTCGCCCGGCGGGTCATCAAAGAAAAAGAGGCAGGCAATGACGTGGTCGTTGTCCTTTCGGCCATGGCCGGAGAGACGGACCGCCTCATCAATCTGGCACAGCAGGCGGCGGAGGACCCTGATCCCCGGGAATACGACGCCCTGATTTCCACGGGTGAACAGGTGACCGTGACCCTCCTGGCCATGATGCTCAAACGCCTGGGTTATCGAGCCCGTTCTTTTCTTGGTCATCAGATAAAAATCAATACGGACCGGGCTTTCAAGAAGGCGCGCATTGTCAAGATCGACACCAGGAAGATCCGGGAAGAGATGAAAAAAGGTGCCATTATTGTGGTAGCAGGGTTTCAGGGCGTCGATGAGGAAAACAATATTACGACCCTGGGCCGGGGCGGCTCCGATACCAGCGCCGTTGCCTTGGCGGCGGCCCTGAAAGCGGATGTCTGCGAAATCTATACGGATGTGGACGGGGTCTACACGACGGACCCGAATATCTATGACAAGGCACGGCGCCTTGATAAAATATCTTACGATGAAATGCTGGAGATGGCAAGGGCGGGGGCCAAGGTGCTGCACCCCCGGTCCGTGGAGCTGGCGAAAAAATTCGAGGTCCCCGTTTATGTAAAATCTTCTTTTTCAGACGCAAACGGGACTCTGGTGACAAAGGAGGATAAAGATATGGAAAAGGAAGTGGTGTCCGGCGTAACCTATGACCGGGATCAGGCAAAAATTACCGTCGTCAATGTTCCGGACAGGCCGGGAATCGCCGCACGCCTGTTTACGCCCCTTGCGGAACATAACATCATGGTGGACATGATTATTCAGAATGCCAGCGTCGACAGCTTGACGGATCTGACCTTTACGGTTTCCCGAAAGGATGTGAAACAGGCCTCGATCCTCGTTCAGGATGCAGCAAAAGATATCGGCGCTGCCAATGTTGTGATCGATGACAGCGTGGCCAAGATTTCCATCATCGGCGTGGGGATGGTCAGCCACTCCGGGGTTGCTGCCAAGATGTTTACGACTCTGGCCAAAGAGGGCATCAATATCGAGATGATCAGCACCTCGGAAATAAAGATATCCTGCGTTGTGAAGGCAAAATACACGGAGTTGGCGGTCATGGTCCTTCATGACGCCTTTGAACTGGAAAAACATAAATCCTGATCGATGACCCTGAAAGGGAGACAGATCAATGGCTTGATGGTCTTTCTTGCCGCAGCCATAGTAATGTATGGGGCGGGATCTGCTTGGTTACGGAATCGCCCTCCGGATGTTAATCTCCCCTGGGGAAACATCCGGAGCGGCCCCGTAGTCATAGAAATAACCGGGGAAACCCCTCGGTCCGGCGTCTATTATCTCCCCGAAAAGACAACCTACCTGCAGTTTCTGAACATGGCCGGGGTCGAATATGAAAACCCCGTCGGTCCAGATTTACCCCAGCTGCTGAAAACCGGTACGACCCTGCGGATGCATGGCAACGGCCAAGTTACTCAGGGAAGGATGAAGTCGGCGACACGCCTGGCCTTAAACCTGCCGATCGATATCAATCGGGCCGCCTTTGCGGACTTACTTATGATTCCCGGCATTGGCGAAAGCACGGCCCGGCGGATTCTTGCTCTTCGCCAGTCGTCGGGTGGGCGAATAAGCAATTTAGAAAGTCTGACGGACATCAAGGGAATCAAGGAAAAGCGATTTAATCAACTGAAAGGGTATTTCTACATCGAATAAATTACTACTGGCGATACTGGCGATACTGGCTGAGGACTCTCTGGACATAGTTTTGAGTCTCCCGGTAAGGGGGGATGCCGCGATGCTTGATGACGGCGTTCTCGCCGGCGTTGTACGCCGCCAGGGCCAGGGAGAGATCATTCCTGAATAACTCAATCAAATATCGTAGATATTTGACGCCTCCTTCCACATTGCTGTCCGGGTGGAAGGAATCGGGAACCTGGAGGGCATAGGCGGTTGAAGGCATGAGTTGCATGAGCCCCTGAGCACCTTTCGGCGATACGGCCCGATGGTTGAAGTTGGACTCGGTCTTTATGACAGCCTTTACCAGGGCGGGGTCAACTTTGTACTTCTCTGCGGTTCGATTTATAATCTGATCGTATTTTGCCACATCGTTCGCCTTGATATTGAACAACACCCTTTTTTCCCGGTAAACCAGCACATAGTCTACTTGCGGGTTGGTGGGAATATTGGTGAGATTAATGGTGCCGTTTTTATCGACGTATTTATAGATGTCGGCATGAGACGAAAAGGGACTCATAAACAACAGCAGCGCGAGAAGGCTGATGATCCCGTTAAAGTTATTTTGGAAAAGTTCTTTTACTGGCGTCATAGGCGTCATAATATGGGACTACGGGGCAGGATTGCAAGTCTTTTTTAGCGTCTTTTTTTCATGGCAACAGGTTTTGATTAAACTTGACAGGTATTGCGCATGATGGTAGAGAGCCATCTTGTTTTACCCATAGGTCGGGGCGTAGCGCAGCTTGGTAGCGTATCTGAATGGGGTTCAGAGGGTCGGAGGTNNTTCAAATCCTCTCGCCCCGACCAATTTAAAATAAGCAATAATAGGGGGTTAGCCAAAATGGTAGCCCCCTATATTTTTGACTGTGATAACAAAAGTGATAACACTGTAGCATCTTTTGTAGCAAAAGGGGTTTTCATGGAGTATTCGTCTTCACAGACCAGCACCATCATATATTGCTTGGATCGAGCACTAAAGTTTCACGAGCAGGAAAAATATCAATACCGCTTCAAGGATATCGATGTATTCGATGAAGCAATGCTGGAATTAAAACGATCAATTATAGAATGGCCAACTACCGCTTTAGGAATCTTGGATACATCTAATTGGAAAATAAATTTCTTAGTTAAAGGCGAAAAACTTCTGAAACCTGAAGCAAGTCTTTTTGTCAGAATGACTACTAAAGGCAGTTTGGTACTCGACTGGTTGCCATATAAGATACCTGAGTTCGGTGACAGTAAGTTCATCCAATGGACAGATCAAAGCTATGGGTGGTTCAGTCCAGGAAATAGATTGTTTGCATTCAGAAATTTAGATTTCCTATTGCCGAGAGGTGGTCGCCCTACATCTCATGCAGTCAAATACTTGCTTGAGGGTATTCACGCACATGTGAATTATGTCACATCAGCCTTAGGTAATCTTGTTGATCTTAAGTTGATGGCAAATTTATATCTTGAGTATCAAGAAAGAAAGACCAAACGTAAATACGATGAAGAGAACGTCTTGATAAGCTGCGAAGTATTGTCTGCTGAAGA
The DNA here is from genome assembly GCA_003451635.1 of Syntrophus sp. (in: bacteria). Classification (GTDB taxonomy): domain Bacteria; phylum Desulfobacterota; class Syntrophia; order Syntrophales; family UBA8958; genus UBA8958. The sequence continues at coordinate 3,712 of DMAT01000235.1, forward strand.
GATATTAAGAAAAGAGTTTATCAAGTGGGTGAATGTGACATTTAAGTCCCTCTTCAGACCTGAAGATT
>DMAT01000056.1 GCA_003451635.1 Syntrophus sp. (in: bacteria)
ATTCCTGCATGACATCGCCAAGCTTTCCCGTCATGACCATCTTTCCCGTTCCCTTCATGATGGTCGCTTCAATCACCAGGAGTTCGCCGCCGACTTCCGTCCACGCCAGTCCCGTTGACAATCCGATCTGATCTTTACCCTCTGTTTCACCGTGGCGAAACTTTGGCACCCCCAGATATTTAGGCACCGCCTTTGAGCTAACCTTGATCTGGTCCTGAATACCTTCCGAAACGATCTTGCGGGCTATTTTCCTGCAGATCGAGGCAATCTCCCGTTCTATATTCCGCACCCCTGCTTCCCGTGTATACTGCCTGATAATGGTGAGGATTGCTCCATCAGAAAAAGCGACATTCTTTTCTGTAAGGCCGTTGGCCTCCATCTCCTTCGCAACGAGGAACTTCTTGGCGATGTTGAGCTTCTCCGGTTCCGTATAGCCGGCAATACGGATGACTTCCATCCGGTCCTGCAGGGGCGCCGGGATCGTCTGCAGGATATTTGCCGTGGTAATGAACATAACGTCCGACAAATCGTAATCAACCTCTAAATAATTGTCATTAAAGGCATTGTTCTGTTCGGGATCGAGAACCTCCAGGAGGGCCGATGATGGATCGCCTCGGAAATCGGAACTCAGTTTGTCCACCTCATCAAGACAAAAGACGGGGTTATTCGATCCGGCCTTTTTCATCAACTGAACAATTTTCCCGGGCAGTGCGCCGATATAAGTCCTTCTGTGCCCCCGGATCTCCGCCTCATCCCGAACGCCGCCCAGAGAGAAACGAACAAATTTCCTGTTCGTGGCCCGGGCAACAGATTTAGCAACGGAGGTCTTTCCTACCCCCGGCGGACCAACAAGGCAGAGAATCGATCCTTTATTTTTCTTTACCAGACTTTGAACAGCCAGATATTCAATGATTCTTTCCTTGACCTGTTTCAGACCAAAATGATCCTCTTCGAGTATCGCTTCGGACTCCTTGAGGGTATGCTTGTTCTCCGTCTTTTCGTACCATGGTAAATCGAGGAGCCAGTCAATATAGTTTCTAACTACCGTGGCCTCCGCCGACATGGGAGCCATCATATGCATCTTCTTTATCTCCGCCTTAACCTTTTTATGGGCCTCTTCGGAGAGTTTCTTCTGTTTTAATCTCTTTTCCAGCTCGGCGATTTCACTTTTTAAATCGTCTTTTTCCCCCATCTCCTTCTGGATAGCCCGCATCTGCTCGTTAAGATAGTAATCCTTCTGCGTCTTTTCCATCTGTTTCTTGACGCGGCGCTTGATTTTCTCCTCAACCTGGAGGATTTCAATCTCTCCCAGGAGCATCTCATAGACGGCTTCCAGTCGCTCAGGAACACCTATTATCTCAAGAATCCGCTGCTTTTCTTCGAGTTTGACGTTCACATGAGATACGATGACATCTGCCAGCTTGGACGGGCTTTCGATGGAGGAAATCGTATTGACCATTTCCACATGCACCTTCTTGCTCAGCTTGACGTAGGATTCAAAGGCCTCATTGAGACTCCTGATCAGCGCCTCGGCCTTAACACGATCCCCTTCCTCATCCTCCTCGATCTCTTCGACCTTAACGGTGAAAAAGTCTTCCATGGAGATGTATTCCTTTATAATCCCCCTCTTTTTTCCCTCTACGAGGACCTTCACTGTCCCGTCGGGAAGTCGGAGAAGCTGGATGATGATGCCGATGGTTCCAATTCGATATATATCGTTTTCCGACGGTTCATCCTTCTGGGCGCTTTTCTGGGCCACCATGAAGATGCTCTTTTCATATTTCATGGCCGACTCAAGGGCGGCAATCGATTTGTCCCTTCCCACAAACAGGGGAACGATCATATGGGGGAACACGACCACATCCCGCAACGGCAGCAAGGGCATGTCCGTGATTTCATCTTTTTTGTTATCTTTAATAAAATCAAACATATATTCTTATCTTTTCCTTGAAGTAATATGGATATTAAGCAGTTTCCGAGGCCGATTCAAATATCAATATGGGATTTTCCCTATTCATAACAACATCTTCACTGATGACGCATTCGCGCATGTCACGTCGGGAGGGGAGTTCATACATGATTTCCAGCATGGTATTTTCCAGGATCGAGCGCAGGCCTCTCGCTCCCGTTTTTCTTTCCGTAGCAAGCTTCGCAACCGCCCTCAGGGCGCCATCTGTAAATTTAAGTTTGACATTCTCAAGCTCGAAAAGTTTTTTGTACTGCTTGATGATTGAATCCCGCGGCTCGCTGAGGATGCGCACCATATCGTTCTCCTCGAGCTCATTAAGAGTGGCGATTACGGGAAGTCGACCGATAAATTCGGGTATCAGGCCGAATTTCAACAAATCCTCCGGTTGCACTTCCGTCAGTAATTCTCCGACCTTCTTTTCCTGCTTGCTTCGTATTTCCGCTCCGAAGCCCATATTACTGAAGCCAACTCTTTTGGCGATAATATCCTCGAGGACATTGAAGGCGCCGCCGCATATAAAGAGGATATTAGTTGTATCCACCTGGATGAATTCCTGCTGGGGGTGCTTTCTGCCCCCCTTGGGCGGAATATTCGCCAGAGTGCCCTCGATGATTTTCAGGAGTGCCTGCTGTACTCCCTCGCCGGACACATCCCGGGTAATCGATGGATTTCCTGACTTTTTGGCGATTTTATCAATCTCGTCGATATAAACAATCCCTTTCGAGGCCCGCTCCACATCGTAATCGGCATTCTGGAGAAGGGCCAGGATGATGTTTTCCACATCCTCTCCTACATAACCAGCCTCCGTGAGGGTCGTTGCATCGGCAATAGTAAAGGGAACATTGAGCATTTTCGCCAATGTTTTCGCTAACAGGGTCTTCCCCGAACCGGTGGGACCGATGAGGAGGACATTACTCTTCTGAATCTCCACTCCATCCATATCCGTCGGACGGAACAGGCGTTTGTAATGATTGTAAACCGCTACGGACAGGACTTTTTTGGTCCTCTCCTGACCAATTACATAGGAATCCAGGAATTTCTTGATCTCTTTCGGTTTAGGCGTTCCTTTGGTTTTTTCCACCGCCGCCGTCGTATCATTGTCCTCATGGACAATGGATCGGCAGAGTTCTATGCATTCGTCACAGATGTAGGCCGTGGGACCGGCAACGAGTTTTCGTACTTCGTTCTGGTTCTTGCCGCAGAAGGAACAATACAGAATTCCCTGTCCCCCTCCCTGCGATTCTCTTCCTTTTCTGACCATTTATTTATAACCTCTTGATCTCCGTATCATTGCCGTTTGTCGATAATAAAATCGATAATCCCATAATCTTTGGCCTGCTGACCATCCATGAAATAGTCCCGTTCCGTATCCGCCTGAATTTTTTCGAGCGGTTGATTTGTCATTGTTGCCAATATATGGTTCAGTTCGTCCTTTAATCTCAGGATCTCCCGGGCCTGGATAGCGATATCCGTTGCCTGTCCCTGAAATCCTCCGAGGGGCTGATGGATCAGTATCCGCGCATGGGGTAAGGCAAAGCGCTTTCCTTTGGCCCCCGCTGCCAGTAACAGTGCCCCCATGCTGGCAGCCTGTCCCATACAGAAGGTACTGACCGCCGGTCTTATGTACTGCATGGTATCATAAATGGCCAATCCGGAACTGACATGACCACCGGGGCTATTCAGATAGAGAAAGATCTCCTTGTCCGGGTCTTCCGACTCCAGATAGAGCATCTGGGCGATGATCAGATTGGCGACATTGTCATCAATAGCCGTTCCCAGGAATATGATGCGATCTTTCAGAAGGCGCGAGTAGATGTCAAATGCCCGCTCACCCCGTCCATCCTGCTCAACTACCATTGGAATCAGGGGCATTTAATTTCCCTCCTGTGTCGCTGAGGATTCCTTTTTAACCATGCTTATCTTGGCCTTCTCCTCGATAAAACTCATAACCTTCTTGTTGGCCATTTCAGCCCTGATATTTTCCATCATGTCGTCCTTGGCAAGGGTGGCAAGGAAGGTCTCATAGCTCTGGCCACGCTTCTCGGCCAGCTCTCTTATGTGTTCATTAAGTTCTTCATCGCTCACGGAGATATTCTCTTTCTCGCCGATCTTTTTCATCAGCAAGAACGTCTGGACGATCCGGGTTGCATCAGTCTTGTAAAGATCGCGATACTTGGGGAGTATTTCTGCCGCTTTGTCGGCATCAATTCCCTGCATGGACATCCGCCATCTCGTATCTGCCATCATCGAGTGAATCTCCCTCTCAACGAGGGCTTCCGGGGCCATGATGGGGTTCTTCTCGATAAGCTTCTCCATCAGCGCCATACTCATGTTTCCATCGGCCTGTTCCTGCTTCTGTGCTCCAATGTCCTTGCGGAGATCTTCCCGCAATTCATCCAGGGTGTTGTACTGTTCAAAATTTTTAACAAATTCTTCGTTAATCTCAGGTATTTGCTTCTCTTTGATATTTTTGAGAGTCACCGTAAAGACCGCATCCTTGCCGGCGACATCTTTATGGTGGTAGTCATCAGGGAATTTAATCGTAACTTCCCTGGTTTCTCCCTTTTTCAGGCCCAGAAGCTGGTCCTCGAAGCCAGTAATAAAAGTATTCGATCCCACTTCCAGAAGATAATCATCGGCCTTGAGCTCCTTCAGGACTTGCCCCTCAACGGCGCCCTGAAAATCGATGACGACGTAGTTTCCCGAAATAACCTCGGAATCTCCGGAGATCTCCTCCATGGTGCTGTACATCTCCTTTAGCTCCTTGAACTTAGCCTCCATATCGGCGTCCGTTACTTCGACTTCTTCCCGGTCAATTTCCAGGCCGACATATCCTTCCGGATCGAAGACCGGTTCAATTTCAACGGTGGCGCTAAAGGCAAAGGCCTTTTCCGGCTCGATGCCCTGCTGATCTATTTCCGGTCTGGAAACAGGGTCAATGGCATGTTCCTTCAAGGCATCCCAGAAATGTTCATTGAACAGTTGGGTTATTGCCTCTTCTTCGGCATGGTCCTTATAGAATTTCTCCAGGACGGGGCGGGGTATTTTCCCAGAGCGAAAACCTCTCACCTTGGCTGTCTTGCTGATCTTCCGATAAACATCGTCCAGGACCTTCTTTGTATCTTCCCAAGGAATTTCAAAAGATAGCTTTTTTTTGACGGGGCTTATTTCCTCAATCATTACTGTCTGACTAGTCTCGTTCACCGGTTCTGTTCTCCTTCACCTATTAATATTGGACGCGGAAAGGTCATTTGGTGCGAGAGAGGGGACTTGAACCCCTATCCGCTTGCGCGGGCTGGATCCTAAGTCCAGTGCGTCTTCCAGTTCCGCCACTCTCGCCAGGAAATATCTTCTCATATATGCGCAGACAAAAAGATTGTCAACAATATCCAAAAAGATGCGAGGCTTTATCGCAAACCTAATCCTTTTGCAAGCTTTTTCAGTCTCCCTCTTCTTTCTCCGACTCTTGGTCCGTATCCTGAAAAGGCATGGTCAACTCATATGCCCCGGCAGAAAGGACCGCCTTAATCGGAAATCCCGACTTCTCATATACTCGCAACATGGCCTTGTTTACCGACAGGACATCGGCCGTAAATCCCTCGACCCCTTCCTCCTTGGCAATTTTTATTAACAGTTCAAAGAGAAAGGATGCCATCCCCTTCCCCTGATAAGCTTCATCCACAATAAAAGCCGTATCCGCATAAGGACGATCATGGGAGCGAACATAGCGGCCTTCGGCTACGATTCTCTCCGTACCGGTCTCCTCGATAACGCCGACGACGGACATGATCCGCCGGTAGTCCACAGTGACGTATTCCTGCATCTTTCTGTGGGGCATGGCCTTGATGGGACTGAAATAGCGGTAATAAACAGCCTGATCGGAAAACCGGTAAAAGAGACGCCGCATCTCGTCCTCATCGGAGGGTTTTATCGCCCGGAACCGCACCGACAAACCATCCTTGAAGGTATGGGCGCAGGAAACCTTCTCCGGATAGAGATGGCCCGAATCGGCAAAATAAATCTGGTCGGCGTAGATCATCTTGGCATCCTTGGCCTGCTGAACCAGTCCCGCCCGATCGTCGGGGTGGGCGATATCGATCAGGGCCTGGGCGCGCTGCCGCAAGGTTCTGCCCATAAGATAGGCCACGCCATATTCGGTTACCACAACATCGAGGGACTCCCGATTGGAAAACTGATAGGGCATAGATTCCACTGAGATGACGATGTTTGCTTCCCCTTGTCGATTACGACTGGGGAGGGCAAATACCGTCCGGCCATTCTTGGACAGGGCGGCGCCCATGAAAAGCTCCTGGACGGCTCCGGGACCGGCGGTAAAATTCCCTTTCCCCATATGGAGGGTAACATTTCCCGTCAGGTCAACCTTCCGCGCCGGCAGGATTGCCATGACCCGGTCATTGCGGCCGATAACCTTGGGATTCATCACCACATCGATAGGCTGAAACTCAATCAAGGGGTTTCTATCGAGCCAGTCCACCAGTTCTCTTGTTCCCAAGATGTAGGAAGCCGCAGATTTACCACGGAATACCCCTTTTCTCCGATTGGTCACAGCGCCACTTTTCACAAGGTCCATCAAGGCATCTGTAAAAAATGGCGATTGGATGCCCAGATGTCTCTTGCTGACCAGTTGCTGCCCCAGGGCCTCATAAAGAGGACCGATGGCAAAGGAGATACAGCTCCCATCCTCTACGATCGTCGCCACATGCTCGGCAATTTTCAGGTAAACCTCATCCAGCGGCCAGCGGGGAACATAGAAAATTGGTTCCGTCGCTTCGATCAGGTGGTCAAATTCATCGATATGCACCAGGGTATCGCCGAGGGTGTGGGGGGCGGCATCGTTGATTTCTCCGACAACAACTTTTGCACTTTCCATTGCCTGACGTTCAACGGCCATGCCCAGACCGAGACTGCAATACCCCGTTTCATCGGGAGGGGAGATCTGGATGAAGGCCACATCGATATTTATGGCGCCGGTCCGGAAAAGCCAGGGTATCCGGGAAAAGCGGCTGGGAATCAGGTCAACCCGACCTTCCTGGATGGCCTCACTGGCTATCCATCCGGAGAAGAAGGTCTTCAGCCGGTACTTCTTGGAATAACGCTCATCAATGGCGACAGCGTCCCCGAGACTCACCAACTGGATCACCTCCAGATCCTGCAGGTTAGGCTGCGCCGATGCCATAAGGTGCTTCACAAGGGTCCTGGGCTCGGCCATGCCTGTTCCCAGGAAGATACTCATTCCCGGCTCGATTTTCTCCAGAATGGCATCAGGACTGACTACCCGGCTCCGCCAGGCAGGCTCACTCTTCTTCGTCGAAGAAAACGGATTAAATATCAACTACTTTACTCCTATGTTGCCAGGTTGTAAGCGGCGGGATCGAGGGGCGATCCGGCCGGGAATATGCGGGTCCCCAATTCCCGATCCAGCATGAAGACTCCCTCTCTACTGTTTTCCACGCGCTCCATCTGACGGACATTCCTGTCGGCATTCGCTTCCTCTTCGATCTGCTCCTTGGTAAACCAGTTCAGCATACTATCCGAGGCAAAATCATTTTCCTTCCGGGCAATCTTGACCAGATCATGAATCTTTGCGGTAATGAACTGCTCATGGGCGTAGGCATCTTTCCAGGCCTCCAAGGGGCTCTTCCAGGAAGTTTTAAGCTGTTTCATGTCCAGGAGTTTTACCTCATGACCACGATCGATGATATGATCAAAGAACTTCATGGCGTGAATCATCTCCTCATGGGCCTGACAACGCATCCAGTGGGCCATACCATCCAGATTCTGAGAATGAAAATAGGCCACCATGGAAAGATAGATGTAATACGATTCCAGTTCATGCTTGATCTGTTCGTTCATTGCTTCCAGTAATTTTTTTCCGATCATCGTTGTCTCTCCTTTCATTTTTTCATTGCGGTTAGTTGGGAAAGTATGCACATCCATACTGATTGTCAATAAAAAATAACCGGTAAAAAATAATCGACTCCTCATCCGTTTTGGACTATACGTAAACCCGTAAATAACCTAAAAGAGAGTTTATGATTTCTGAATATGTCTAATATTATAAATACTTTCATTACTTCAACGCCATTCCTGGCTTTCCCTTATCTGTTCATCCGTACCTACTCCTGGACGTTCCGGCTCCAGGTTGAAAATGAAGGAGCATGGAAGGAATACCATAAAAAGGGCGGCACGGTCCTCTTGTGCACCTGGCATCAACACTTCTTCGGGGCCATCCGTCATTTTCAGTCTTTCCGCACCTACAAGCCAGGGCTCATGATCTCCAGAAGCAAGGATGGCCAGATCATCGCCGAGGTTGCCAGGAGATCCGGGTGGGATCCGATCCGGGGGTCATCTTCCCGAGGAGGCATTGAGGCCATGTTTCAATTGATTGACAAATTGAAAAAGAACAGGCTTGCCGCCCACATCGTCGACGGCCCCCGCGGTCCGGCCGGTGAGCTTAAGGCTGGTGTCATCCGAATCTCCCATGCCGCCGACGCCGTTATAGTACCTTTTTACATCCAGGCCGATAAAGCCTGGTATTTCAACAGTTGGGACCACTTTATGCTGCCCAAACCCTTCTCCAAAGTCACCCTCCTCTTTGATGAAATGATCAAGTTTCCAGCAACCACGGATAACGAACTATTCGAAAATCAGCGGCTGCAGCTCCAGGAAACCATGCGCAAAGGGGCCAAAAATCTTTTTGGATAAACAAAAAAGGGGTTAGCGAGAACTCGCTAACCCCGTGATTTTATTGGTCGGGGCGAGAGGATTTGAA
>DMAT01000387.1 GCA_003451635.1 Syntrophus sp. (in: bacteria)
GAAGAGATCGTTTGTCAGTTTATGCATCCCCCTTATGCTCATCCTGTGCTTTACCGCCGTAGCCTCGGCAGGGCCCACCATCGATGGGATATTGAAGAAAAAAGTTCTCGTTATCGGAACCTCGGCCAGCTATCCGCCCCTGTCATACAAGACGAAAAACGGCACGGTGTTAGGTCTTGATATCGATCTGGCAAAGCTCATGGCCACGAGTATGGGGGTCAAGCTAAAGATAGAAGTCATCCCCTTTGATGAGCTTATTCCTGCCCTGGAAAAAGGAAAAATCGACATGATCCTGTCCTGCATGACCATTACCCCGGACCGGAACCTCCGCATCGCCTATGTGGGGCCTTACTTCCTTTCCGGTCAGTCTCTGCTGACAACCAAGGATATTGCCTTAAATATCAACGGTCCGGCGGATGTGAACAACCCGAAGTTCAGCATCGCCGTGCCCCGGGGAACAACGACGGAGATGATTGCCAAGAAGATGCTTCCCCAGGCGAAACTGGTGATTGTCAAATCCAATGATGAGGCACTGGATCTCCTGAAATCAAAATCCGTCAAGGCCATGATGTCGGATTACCCCTATGTCATGGTTGAGGCCTTCCGTTACAAAGACAAGGGTTTTGTCGCAAATCCGCCTTTCAGCACCGAGCCGATCGGCATCGGTGTGCGCCAGGACGACCCCCTCCTGGTCAACTGGCTTGGAAACTTCCTGAACATGCTCAATAATGACGGGCTCCTCAAGCTCCTGACCCAGCGCTGGGTCAACGATTCTTCGTGGATAGCTGATCTTCCCTAGACATTGATTCGGCAATTAGATTTCGGCTCAACGGCGACAAATATTTTTTATCCCACCGCCCCGGCCCCCTGAAGGGGGGCCGGGATCATATGACGGAACAGCTTTTATATGAAAATACTCCCATCCCCTTCGGCATGTGGTGAGGTAAGGGGATGTTTTCATAAACTTGATTGTGCCCGCCTCGGGCATGGTTGTTAGTCCTTGATGAGAGGGGATCAATATTTCCCCGCAGGAGACATCTATGAAGAAACGAGCAATTACCACCGCAGGTGTTCCGGCTATCGGGCCCTATTCCGCCGCCGTTGAAGCGGGGCCTTTTGTCTTTATCTCCGGACAGATTCCCCTTGTGGCGGAGACAGGACAGCTTATTGACGGCGATATTCGGGCAGCAACGGAACAGGCCATGGAGAATATGGCAACCGTCTTGGCATCGGCAGGGCTGACGATGGAAAACGTAGTAAAAACAACTATTTATCTTGCCGATATGGCAGACTTTCTCGCCGTAAATGACGTCTATGGCCGCTATTTCAAAGCCGATTTTCCGGCCCGGGCCACCGTCCAGGTCGCCGCCCTGCCCCGGGGGGCAAAGATCGAGATCGATGCCGTCGCCTTTAAAGTTCCGTGTCCGATGGGGTCCTGAAGATTATCAGGAAAAGCTGGCAGCGCTGTTCAAGTAGTGGCTTCCGGCAGGGGCTGGACCCACTTTTTCTTGTCTCCATCGTAGAACCATTTGTCCGGGAAGCCGCGACGCCTGATGAAGGTGGGGTTCCTTGACCAGGAAATCATATCCTCATAGGCCTGATGAAGTTTTCTGAAGATTTCCGAGTCTCCCCCCACATCGGGATGATGGACTTTGGCCTGCTGGCGGAAGGAGTTCTTGATGAGTTGTTTCAGCGCCGGAGAAAAAAGATCGGCCCGTTCGAGGTTCAGGATCAGGAGGGTCGTTCTTTTTACGGAAGAAAAAGTGGTAATAATCGGTTTGACCGACGTGAGGGGTTTGTAATTCCGCACCGCCTGTTCCAGGACATGTTGCGAAGCCAGAAAACGCTTGTTGGTTCTCCTCTTTTCCGCCCACCACCGTTCGCCCAGGATATCGGCCATGCGGCTGAAATCGTCGGCCGGTTTTTTACCCGGCGACCGGGGATACAGAAAACTGAATATCTCCGAGGACCCATAGGGCAGAATATCCATCATGATCAGGGTTTCGGAGAAGGAAAAGGTTCCGCAACGGGTATTTAGCACCTCAACGAGACCCATCCGGGCATCGAGTCTCAAGCGGAGCTTCTGACGGCATTCCACTGAACAATAGCGGCGTCTTCCCATGTTTTCCGTGGTTCCGCAGGACAGACAGCGGTATCTGATCCGTTTGTGTTCGTGGGGAATAAGGGCGGTTGCTTTGATCATCTGCGCATCATATCATAAATCAGCGTGCCTTCCACCAGCGAATGATTCTGGTCTTCAGATTGGCGCTGATTTTCCCCGGCGGGACTAACAACTATGGACATCAAATCCTTGTCCTTAACAGGGATGAGTGTTCTCAGGTTCATAATCGCTCTTTTAAGGTGTTTTTATGATTGCCAAGGCTTATGCCCCAAGCATTGCCAACTGTCAACAGGAAAGCTGTATGAAAATGAAAATTTGTGGTAGTCTGTGCGTAAGATTTGCGTTTTGGAAAAGGAGGTCTCAATAATATGTTCCAAATTGCTTCATATGAAACGTATCAGGATGGCCAGATCATTATCGAAGAGGGCAGTTATGGAGACTGGATCTATCAGATCGATGAAGGGGCCATTGAGATTTCCAAAATGATTGACGGCAAGAAGGTGGTCATCGATATCCTGCAAGAAGGGGAAATCTTGGGGGAGTTGGCCTATATCACCAAATTGCCCCGGACGGCTACCGCTACTGCTGTCGGCCGGACGGTGGTCGGGATAATCGACCGTAATTTCTTCGATCACGAGTTCAATAAGATTCCCGCTGATTTCCAGAAGATTTTCAAGGCCGTCGCCTTGCGCCTCAAACGAACGACGGAGACGATTGCCAAGGCCAAGGTGAGCTGAAAATCAGAAATCGGGACTAACACCCATACCCCAAGTGGTCACAACAAAGCATGAAAATCCCCCCTACCGCCCTTTGACAAAGAAGTGGCAGGGGGGATTTTCGTGTAAGGGACAAGGTAATTCCTGTTTGAGATTCTTCTTGACACTTCGGTAATATTTTTTAGTCTAATGCTTAGTGTACGAAACACAGGAGGGGTTATGAGCAAGGAAGACATCAGAAATTTCGCCATGAATTTGGGGGCCGACGCGGTCGGCTTTGCCTCGATAGAGGATTACCGGTCGAAGAAATCGCCGGACCCCAAGATGATCCTGCCAACGGTAAAATCCCTGGTGGTCATAGCATACCGGGAACTCGACGGTTCCGTCGAGAGTGCGAACAGCAGGACCTGCATGTCCGGGCGGATGGCAATTATGGAGCTTTCCCAAAAAAACGTCTATCTTCTGGGCCGTTACGTGGAAGACAAGTACCATGTCAAAACGGCGCCGGTCCTCCTCTCCTATCCCCTCGACATGGGACCGGGGGTCATGGGACTGATCGGGGACCTATCGCTCCGTCATGCCGCCGTCGCCGCCGGCCTGGGGGTCTTCGGCCGGAACAACCTTGTTCTCCATCCCCGCTTCGGGAGCCGGATTCTCTTCACGGCCCTCCTGACGGAACTTGATCTTCCCTCCGATCCCCCCGTGACGGAGGAGCTCTGCAACGACTGCGGCCTCTGCGTCGAGAACTGCCCCGCCAAGGCCCTGGACGTAGAAGGACAGACGGACCAGATGAAGTGTCTGCGCAACTCCCAGCCCTGGGGCATAGGAGGAACCATCGGCTTTGTCCTCAAGTTTACGAAGGCCCCGCCGGAAAAGCAAAAGGAGATGCTCATGGACCCCCAGTTCCTGAAACTCTATCAGGCCTCGTTTATCGGCTTCCAGTATGACTGCTTCAACTGCCTGGCCGGTTGCCCCGCCGGCAGCCGACTGTAAACAATTGCCGTTTTTCGTCATTTCTGGAAGATTATTAAAGACCGAGGAGAATCCTGAGGCGGTCTTCAACCGCCGTCATTGTTTCCCTCGTAACAGTCCCCCGAGGGCTGACCAGACGTTCTGTGGATATGGATCGGACGTCCTCACACTTCACGAAACTGGGTTCCTTAAGGCCAGCCTCCAGCGGCGCGATTGCCACATGCGAACGAACGCCCTTGGCCTTGGTCGTGACGGGAAGGACAATGACAAGTCCGGCGGGACTGTTATTGAAATAATCAACGGAGATTACCAGGCATGGGCGCATTCCGGATTGCTCATGGCCGCGGGTGGGATTGAGATCGGCGAGCCAGATTTGTCCTCGAGAAGGAGCGACGGTGTTCATAGTTTGTCACCATCGGCCAGGGTGACATCCCAGGCGCAGCGTTCCTCCGCCTCTTCATTCCAATCGCCGGGACGAGCCCGCAAGGAGGCAAAATCGTCCGCTAGACCCTCCAGAAAACGCTGACGCCGGTAATATTCGATGGCCTGTTCCACAATCGCCTGCATTGATTTTCCCTCCCGGGCGGAAAATTCAGCAAGGATATTCTTTGATCTTTCACTGACGCGAAATGTCGTTGTTCTCATTCTGTCTCCAAGTATGCTTCAATATTTGCATGCATATTAGCATACAAATAAGCTGGCGACAAGGGGGGAATTATCCAACAGGGTTGATGTACTCTCTAAAAGTGACATTCATCGTCACCGCGGCGAAATCCGGGGTTCAAGTAAAGCACAGGCAAACCACGTTCTTGTTTTTTATACTTCAAATAGTTTCCTGGGACTGGTCGTCAGAATTTCGCTTTCGGTCCCCTTGATCAGAATCATATCTTCCAGCTTAACTGCCCCCAGCTCCGCATCCAGCATATGCAGATCCAGGGCAATGACATAGCCTTCCTCTACAGGGGAATGATCGCACTCGGAGGGAATAGGTGGTTCGTTCAGTTCCAGGCCGATGCCGTGACCGATCAACCGGGATCTCTTGCCGCCGCCGAAATGCTGGAACTGGTCTTGCCGTCCCAGTTCATCGGCTTTTTTGACGGCCATCCGGTAAATGTCACTGCAGGCCATTCCCGGCCGGATATTATCGACGAGATGATCGGCGATCGCCTTCAGGTCGCTGTACATTGAATGAATTTCTTTTCCGGCCTTTCCCACACAATAGGTCCGTGTCTGATCGGCATGATAGCCCTTTACAAGGGTAGGAATATCAACAATGACTATGTCTCCGGCATTTATCATTCTTTGTGAGGGACCCGCCGGAACGGCGGGGCTCAACCCCACGCCGGTAATGGTGTAAACGACGCCGCTGATCCGGAAAAGGTTGGGACCTGAGGTGATGGGGCCGCGGCTCATGAAAAAATCGGGCTGGCGTATGAAGAAGATACCCTCATGACCCGCCAGGCGGTGGGCGTTTTCCACGGCGGCGGCAAGCTCCAGCTCCGTTATCCCTTCCTTTAAAGACGAAAGTACCGCCTCATGGCCAGCGTGAATTGCCTTGCAGGCTTCCCTGATCTGTTCAATTTCCTGGGGTGTCTTTTTCTTTCGCTGTTCCAGAACAACCGGAGAGATATTGACAAAATCGCATCCGGGGAAAAGTTGCTTGACGTTCAAGAATTGCTCCGCCGTCAATATATCCATCTCCACACCAATCTGCCCGCCGGATGGTTGCATCCTCTTTAAGAAAGCCTCGGAAATCTTGTCCAGACATCTTTCTTCTTTCACTCTTTCTACCGGGATGAAAATATCGTTGAGGGCGAAATCGAGGCCGCTCCGAACGTACAGAGTGTATTCGTCAGGTAGGACAACAAGATAGGATGGCTGGGCCGTCCCGGTGAAATAAAGGATATTCCGGGAATAACCGATCAGGGCCCCTCCTAATCCCTGATCGACAATCTGCCTTTGCAGGGTCTCTAACCTTTTTACCCGTTCCATAATATCATCACTTCCTATGCATTGAGAAGCAGCGAATTACTATGGCGCACTCAGGCGATGGTCACCTCCGGGCAGAGATAGACGTCCTGGATGGCCTGGAGGATTGCGGCCCCCTCTTGCATCGGACGTTGGAAGGCCTTGCGTCCGGAGATGAGGCCCATACCCCCGGCCCGCTTGTTGATGACCGCCGTCCGCACCGCCTCGGCCAAGTCGTTTTCCCCTTCCGAGGCCCCGCCGGAGTTGATCAACCCCGCTCGGCCCAGATAACAGTTGATGACCTGGTAACGGGTCAGGTCGATGGGATGGGCCGTCGCCAGTTCGGAATAGACCCGGGGATCGGTTTTCCCGAATTTGACCGCCGGATAGCCGCCGTTGCAATCCGGTTGTTTTTGTTTGACGATGTCGGCCTGGATGGTGGCCGCCAGGTGATTGGCCTGTCCGGTCAGATCCGCCGCCGTATGGTAATCCTTTCCGTCCTTGATGAAGGCGGGGTTGCGGAGATAGGCCCAGAGAACCGTTGCCATCCCTAATTCGTGGGCCATGGAGAAGGCGTCGGAGATCTCCCGAAGCTGCCGGCTGCTCTCCTCGGAGCCGAAATAGATGGTCGCCCCAATGGCAGCTGCCCCCATGTCGAAACACTGCTTCACGTTGGCAAAGAGAAATTCATCATACTTGGCAGGATAGACAAGCAGATCGTTGTGGTTGATCTTCACGATAAAGGGAATCCGGTGGGCATACTTTCTCGCCACTGTTCCCAAGGCGCCGAGGGTCGAGGCGACGGCGCTGCATCCCCCTTCGATGGCGAGCTTCACGATATTTTCCGGATCAAAGTAGATGGGATTCGGGGCAAAGGAAGCGGCGGCGCTGTGTTCGATCCCCTGATCAACAGGGAGGATGGACAGATACCCCGTCCCGGCGAGGCGGCCGTGATCGAAAAGAAGCTGCATGTTCCGCAGCACATTCACCGGCCTGTCCGTGGGGATAAAGATCCTCTCGATGAAGTCCGGACCGGGAAGATGAATATTTTCCTTGGGGAAAATACACTGATGATTGAGCAGCCCTTCGGCGTCTTTACCCAACAAATTCATGATTTTTGCGGACATGCTCTATCTCCTTAGAATACTTATAGTTACAAGATTAAAAACCGTCACCACCCTTGAAACCCCGGCGAAAGTCGGGGCCCGGAAAGCCTTAATAATACCGGATTCCGGATCAAGTCCGGAATGACCGGTCAATGCAAAATCCTATTTATGCGAGAACATTAAATCTACCCACCCGGTGGTACTCATGTTAGGGAGATAAGCGGGGGATGTCAAGCAGGAATATATGACACTTGCTTGTTTTTCTGATGGTTATCGTTAAGGCGAGATGTCGACAAAAAAGGCGGGCGGCGTCGAGGTGTTTTTTTGCTTCACCTTTTTGACAAGATCGTCTAAGGAGCAGGGTAATAATTCAAGAGGGACGGAAAAGGCATGATTGAATTCTACAAGATGAGCGGCAGCGGCAATGATTTCATCCTCATTGACAACCGGCAGGGCCAGGTGGAGGCGGCAATTGGCGCCATGTCCGTCGTGGACTTTGTCCAGGCGGTCTGCGAACCCAAAATCTCCGTCGGGGCAGATGGCCTGATCTTGATCCAGGAATCGGCAAAGGCCGATTTCAGCTGGCGCTTCTTTAACGCCGACGGCTCGGAAGTGGAGATGTGCGGCAACGGCGGCCGTTGCGCCGCCCGCTTTGCCTTTCTCAAGGGCATTGCCAAAGAAAAGTTATCTTTCGAAACGGTCGCCGGGATCATTGACGCCGAAGTGAAGGGAGATACGGTAAAGCTCCGGCTGACGGACCCTTTCGATCTGCGAACCGACGATACAATCGCTATCGACGGCCGGGATTATGCCGTCAACAGCATCAACACCGGCGTTCCCCACGTTGTCTTCTATGTGGAGGACCTGGATGCCTTTGATGTGTTTTACATCGGCAGGAACATCCGCCACCACGATAATTACCAGCCCCGGGGGACGAATGCCAACTTTGTCAAATCTCTGGACCGCCGTAACATGATGGTGCGGACCTACGAGCGGGGGGTGGAAGACGAGACCCTGGCCTGTGGCACCGGTTCCGTGGCGTCGGTCCTCATTTCTGCGGCGAAGGGGCTGGTGGACTCCCCTGTCGCTGTCCAGGTAAAAAGCGGCGAGAAATTAAATATATATTTTGAAAAAACATCCACGGGATTTGGAAAAATTTACCTTGAAGGTAAAGCGAAAGTTGTCAATGAGGGGCGTCTTTGGGACGAAGCCTACAACAAATAAAAGGAGAGAGACTGTGCAAATTGCCGACCGTTTGACGAAAATTCCCCCCTATCTGTTTATGGAGTTGAGAAAGAAGATCGCCAAAGCCAGGGCCGAAGGCGTCGATGTGATCAGCCTGGCCATTGGCGATCCCGTTGAAGCGACGCCGAAAACGGTAATTGATGAGCTGTGCCGAACAGCATACGACTCGGCCAATCACCGCTACCCGACGGATGAGGAAAAAGGGATGCTCTCCTTTCGCCAGGAGGTGGCCCGGTGGTACCAGGACCGTTACGGCGTAACCCTGGACCCGGCCAGCGAGATCCTGGGGCTCATCGGTTCCAAGGAGGGCTGCCATCATTTTATCTTGGCCCGCATCAATCCCGGCGATATTGTCCTCATGACCGATCCCGGCTACCCGGCCTACCGTTCCAGCATTCTCATGGGGGGAGGGGAACCGTACAATGTCCCCATCCTTGCCAAAAACGACTATCTCCCCGTTTTGTCGGACATACCGACGGACATCGCCAAAAAGGCCCGGGGCATGTTTCTCAACTACCCCAACAACCCCACAGGGGCCTGCGCCACCAAGGCATTTCTCAATGACCTGGTAGCCTTTGCCAAACAGTACGATATCGCCGTCTGCTATGACAACCCCTACAGCGAAATCCTCTTTGCCGGCCAGGAGCGCATCAGTTTCCTCATGGCCCCGGGGGCCAAAGATGTCGGCGTCGAGCTGAATTCCCTCTCCAAACCCTTCAACATGTGCGGCTGGCGGCTGGGGATGGCCTGCGGCAACGCCGACCTGATTGCCGCCATCAGCAAGGTGAAGGAAAACACCGATTCGGGCATCTTCAATCCCATCCAGTTTGCCGGTATCCATGCCCTTAACAAGGAGGCTTCCTTCATCGATCACATGATCGATGTGTATGGCAAGCGCCGGGAGCTGGTACTGGCAACCCTCAAGAAGATCGGCATCTTTTTCACGCCCCCCAAGGGAACCTTCTACCTCTGGGTCCCCGTGCCGGAAGGAATGACGTCCCTGGAATTCACGAATCGCCTGTTTGACAAGACGGCCATCGTCGTGGCAGCGGGAACGGCTTACGGCAAATACGGAGAAGGGTATGTCCGGATTTCCCTCACCGTGCCCGACGACCGCCTGGCCGAAGCCATGGCCCGGATCGAAAAAGAGTTTACCCGCTAGTTCGTCAACCATCAACATTTTATTGGTTGACAAACTGAAGCATTTCCACTATGAACCTCCCCGTTCCGGGGAGGTTTTTTTTGGCTATCATTGAACAACTCAAGAAAAAATCCATCATAAATAGGGGGCTTGGCGAGGAAGACGCCTGGCGGCTATGCGAAGAGGGGAGTATGAATCCCTTCGGCCTCATGGCGGCGGCCTCAGAGATTCGCGATCACTTCCGGGGGAAGGCGATCTCTTTCTGTGGAATCGTCAACGCCAAATCCGGGAAATGCTCGGAAGACTGCGCCTTCTGCGCCCAGTCCGGTCACTACAAAACAAAGATTCAGGCCTACCCCCTCAAAAAGGCCGATGATATCATTGCAGCGGCGCAACAGGCCAGGACCGCGGGGGCGGAAATGTTCGGCATCGTCGCCAGCGGCAAAGGAATCAAGTCTAAAAAGGAATGGGCGGAAATATTCAGGGCCATTGAAGGCATCCGCCGCTTGGGCGTCTTACCCTGCGCCTCCCTGGGCATGATTAGCGAGGAAACGGCCAGGGACTTGAAGAACGCCGGCCTTTTCCGCTATCACCACAATCTCGAAACCTCCCGGAGCTATTTCCCGAATATCTGTAAGACCCACGAATATGAGGAAGACGTGGCGACAGTCCGCACCGCTATCGATGCCGGGCTTTCCGTGTGCTCCGGGGGCCTGATCGGGCTGGGAGAAGGGATGAGCCACCGGATCGAACTGGCCCTTACCCTGCGTGAGCTGGCTGTCGATTCCGTTCCGGTCAATATCCTCAATCCGATCAAGGGAACCCCGCTGGGAGGACGGCCGCCGCTGCCCCCCCTGGAAATTCTCATTACGATTGCCGTCTTTCGCTTTCTCCTTCCCGACCGGGACATCAGGCTCTGCGGCGGCAAAGAAAAATCGCTGCGCCAGTTGCTGCCCCTGGCGGTGGTTGCCGGTTGCAACGCCCTCATGACCGGCCATTACCTGACCACGCCGGGAAGAGACCCCGAACTCGATGTGGAGATGATCAGGGATATGGGGTTCATGCCGACGCGGGAACCCCAGCATGTCTGTAAGTGTGCGGCAGATTGTCATCTCGAGGATAGGGAAATTGAAAAAGATACCTGTTCTTAAGACGGCAGAGCTGATTCTGAATCATTTGAAGCTGGCTCAGGGGAAATGGATTTCCGGCGAGGCCCTGAGCTGTCAGCTTCAGGTTAGCCGCACCGCCGTCTGGAAGCACATCTGCGCCCTGAAAGCGGAGGGATACCAAATCGATTCCGCGACGCGGAAGGGGTATCTTCTGCGCGAGATCCCCGACCTGCTCCGGGCCCAGGAACTCCGGGAAGGATTGAAGACTGTCTGCATCGGCCAGGGGGAAATCCGGTATTTCGAACGAACGGACTCCACAAACCTGCAGGCCAAGGCCATGGCGGCCGACGGCGCTCCCGAGGGGACCCTCGTCATTGCCGAGGAACAGACACGGGGCCGGGGCAGACGGGGAAGGAGCTGGTTTTCACCACCCGGCGCGGGCATCTATCTGTCCCTGATTATCCGGCCCGACATCCTGCCCCAGGAAGCGCCCCGCTTTGCCCTGCTGACCGCTGCGGCTGTCGCCGAGGCCGTCCGGGAAATCACCTTGCTGAAGACAAGGATCAAGTGGCCGAATGATATTCTGGTCGGCGGCAGAAAGCTGGGGGGGATACTGACCGAGGTCAGCATGGAAATGGATAAGGTGGAATATATGATCGTCGGTCTGGGTCTCAATGTCAACCTTGCCCGGGAGGACTTTCCCCCTGACCTTCAGGAAATTGGCACGAGCATCCAGGTGGAGATGAGCCGGCACATGCGCAGGCTTCCCCTGGTGAGGCGTATTCTCGAGAGGTTTGAAGAAACATACAGGGAGTACCAACGGCACGGGTTTGCCCCGATTCGCAAGCGCTGGCAGGCCTTTACGGATATGATCGGGCGGACGGTGGAGGTGGACACCATGGGACGCCGGTTGACCGGGGAGGTGCTGGATTTTGACGAAGACGGATACCTGGTGGTCCGGGAGCATAACGGAGTCCCGGTGCGCCTGTTTTCCGGCGATGTGAGCTTTATTTGACGGGCAAAAGATGAAGGGGGATCGTCGTTTTGAGGAAAGATAAAGAGACTTCGCTGCGCGGGATGGCCTATGCCTCCATGTTCGGAGCCTTGACGGCGGTGGGGGCCTATATAATGATACCTCTGCCCCCGGTGCCCATTACCATGCAGACCTTCTTCGTGTCCCTGGCCGGCGCCCTGCTGGGGGGGTATCTGGGGGCGATGAGCCAGGTGGTCTATATCCTCCTCGGGGTAATCGGTCTGCCCGTTTTTGCCGGCGGCAAGGCCGGGGCGGGGGTTTTGTTGGGGCCGACGGGGGGATATCTGATCGGGTTCGTCGTCGGGGCATATGTCATCGGCAGGATGGTTTCTCTCAAAAAACACGCCGGTTTTCTGTGGCTTCTCCTGGCCATGCTGGTTGGTCATATTTTTATTTACGTCGTTGGGATTGCCCAGTTGATGGTCGTGGCAAAGCTGGATCTTGCCAAAGCAATTGCCATGGGCCTGCTGCCGACCATTCCCGGAGGCATCCTGAAAATTGTCGCGGCGGCGCTGATCTGCCTCAAAGTCCGGGATCATATGAAGCTTTGATTTTTATGCTTCGTTGTGCCCGCTGCGAGCATGGGCAACAGAGAAGGTTGTTTCTATGATCACATTTAAAGATGTCTCCTATCAATATGGCGAAAAGACGCCTCCCGTTCTGGAAGGCATGGATCTCCAGATTCCGGATGGTCAGTATGTGGCCCTGATCGGCCCCAACGGCTGCGGCAAGACCACCCTGATCAAACACCTCAATGCCCTCCTGATTCCTTCCCGGGGTGAGGTCCGGATCAACGGCATGAATACCCGAGAGACGTCCTGCCATCGGGATATCCGCTGTCACGTCGGGATGGTTTTTCAGAATCCCGACCACCAGATCGTAGGGATGTCGGTGGAGGAAGATGTCGCTTTCGGTCTGGAGAACCTGGCCGTGCCGTCGCGGGAGATTGCCCCCCTGGTCCGGAACGCCCTGTCCCGGGTCGGAATGGATGGCTTTGAAAAACGCGCTCCCTTTAGCCTCTCCGGTGGGGAAAAAAGACTCGCCTCTATTGCAGGCGTCCTGATCATGAATCCCCGGTATCTGGCTTTAGACGAACCCACGGCCTATCTTGATCCGGCGGGAAGGCGGCGGATTCTCCTGATGATCAGGCAGCTTCACCGGGAAGGGATGGGCATTATCCACGTTACCCACGACATCGGCGAGGTCGCCGACGCCGACCGGATTATTGTGATGGAAGGGGGAGGGATCATCATGGATGGCACTCCCGCTGAGATTTGCTCCTTCCTCATGTCCAGGGATAATCCGGGTCTGGAGGCGCCGGCGATGGCCGCTTTAATGGCGAAACTCAAAGAGTCGGGATGGGACTTGCCGATAAATATCATTTCCCTGGAAGACGCTTACAAAGAAATCCATTACTGTATGAGCCAACTGGCGAGAGAAAAGGGATTTACAAAAAGTCCCGAAATACCCTCTCCCTCAGGGTGAGGGTGGAGTTCTCGAGAAAAAAAATGCAACCCTTCAACTTTGGTCAGTTTACCGCCGATTCTTCCCCCCTTCGACATGTCGATCCCCGGGTAAAGATCCTTACGGTGGTTGTTCTCAGCATCCTGATCTTTCGGGCAACCATAGGCGAGATCGTTATGATCAGCCTGTTTGTGGGACTGGTAATCTGGATTTCCAGGGTGAGTTTACAGGAGATATGGGGGGCGCTGAAACCGATTGCCGTTTTTGCCGTGTTGCTGTTTCTGCTCCATCTCTTCTTTACTGAGGGCCGAGATATTTTTCCCATCCCCCTGCTGCCGGTGCGAATTACCTACGAAGGTCTTGAAAACGGTTTTCTCGTCGTCTGGCAGTTTGCGGCCCTGGTCACCGCCGGGGCCCTGCTGACCATGACTACCCCGCCCTCAGCACTGGTGGCGGCCTTGGAAAAGCTCCTTAGACCATTGAAAATACTTCGCATTCCCACCCAGGACCTGGCCGTTATGGTTTCCATGGCGTTGCGTTTTGTCCCGACTTTCTCGGAGGAATACAACCGGATGAAGACGGCGCGCATAGCCCGGGGGGGCGATCTGAACGGGAAAGGTTTATTCCGTAAGCTGAAGGCGGCCATATCCATAGTTGTCCCCCTTATCCTCAGTGCTTTCCGCAGGGCCGATGATCTGGCCGCGGCCATGGAGGCCAGGGGTTACGCCCGGGGACCGAGGACCACCCTCAGCGAACTGCGCCTGACGGGGATGGATTTTGCCGCCCTTGCCGTAATGGTTTCCTTTACCGGCTTAACCGTGGTGATAAGGTTCATTGATTTCTGATGCTAACGCAGAAACCTCGTATATCTGCCCGCCTTTGATGACCATTTGCGAGTCCCCGCAGGTCTGGATCTTGACGAAAGGATTCTATGTAAAGACGACCATATCGGCAATCTTGCCTTTGTCGATCGTCCCGATTTTATCCTCCCTCCGGAGAATCTTTGCATTGTTGATCGTGGCGCACCGGAGGACCTCTTCCATAACTCTGTTTTTATTTCCACGCCTCGCCGCCGTTGTATAGAGCATTTGCAACTCATCAATAATAAATGGAAACTCGGCATACAGGCGGCAAACATCGCGATGACGTCTCCATTGACACACCCGTTCATTTCCACTATATTCTCACTCCTATGAAGAAACGGCGTGACATGACAAAGGGGGAAGGCATAGCGAAGGAATCTTGGAAGCCAGGGAATGTCCTTTCGCCGGTACCGGTGGTTCTGATCAGTTGCGGCGGAATAAAGGGATGGAAGGCGAACATGATCACCATTGCCTGGGCGGGAAGTGTGTGCAGTGAGCCGCCCATGCTGTCTATTTCTGTCCGCCCGGAACGATTTTCCCATGAAATCATTCATGATACCGGTGAATTTGTGGTGAATGTCCCTTCCCTGGCGCAGGCGAAGGCGACGGACTGGTGTGGAATGGTTTCCGGGCGCACGGTGGACAAGTTTGCCGGGACGGGGTTGACGCAGGCTGCGGCCTTAAAAGTTGGTTGTCCGATCATCATGGAATGCGCCCTCAACATTGAATGCCGGGTACAGCAGTCATTAAATCTTGGTTCCCACACGATGTTTGTAGCCGAGGTGATTGCCGTGCAGGTTTCTTCACCCCTGCTGGACGCGAAGGGACGTCTTCGCCTGGAGAAAGGCGGCTTGCTGGCGTTTGCTCACGGGC
>DMAT01000426.1 GCA_003451635.1 Syntrophus sp. (in: bacteria)
TCGAACTACAATATAGCAAGCTGAAATAGCCAATTTATATGCAGAGAAAGACCGGGAACTGTATGAACACCCGGGCAGCCAAATCTATGATGGGAAGTTTGAAGTCGCAGATGGTACAGTCCGGGACGTGATCATCAGTAAGGCTACCTATACCGACACCAGTAAGAATATCGCCGGCGTGGTTGGGATATTCATCGACATCACCGAACGCAAGCAGGCGGAGCAAAGGTTAAGCGAAGAAGTGGCTCTGAAAAACTTCCTCCTCGAATTGTTTAAAAAAGCATTGTCATTGACAGATAAAGACCTCTACGACTACGTTTTGGATTATGTGGTCCGGATAACCGGCAGCACGATCGGCTTCTTTCACCTCGTATCCGAAGACCAGAAGAACGTCATTCTGACGACCTGGAATACGGAAGCACTCAATAACTGCACGGCAGCTTATGCAACCCATTATCCTCTCGATCAGGCAGGAAACTGGGTTGATTGTGTGCGCCTCAGACGTCCCGTCGTTTATAATGAATTCCCCAGTTCTCCCAATCAGAAAGGACTTCCGGAAGGGCATACCCCCATAAAACGGTTCATGAGTGTCCCGGTTGTGGAGGGGGACAAAGTCCGGATCATATTCGGGGTAGGCAACAAATCTGAAGAGTACAATGAGCTTGATGCCGGCCGGATCCAGGTGGTGGCCAATGACCTGCAGCGGATTATGACACAAAGACGGGCAGAGGAAGCGCTAAAGGAAGAAAGTAGAAGACTCCAACAGGCATTGGATGAGGTCAGGACGTTGCGTGGCATCGTGCCTATCTGCGCTAACTGTAAAAAGATTCGCGACGACAAGGGTTTCTGGAACCAGGTTGAGAAATATGTAAGCGAACGCACCGAAGCCGAGTTCAGTCATGGGATTTGTCCTGATTGTGCGAAAAAACTTTATCCGGATATTTACAAAGAGAAAAAGATGAATGATATGGAAAGATCAGTAATTCTCCTTGTTGATGACGAAGAAGACTTCCGCATGATTTTCATCCGGCAAATTAAGCGAATCCTTAAAGATCTCGAGTTTGAATTTATTGAAGCAAGTGATGGAGAAGAGGCTTTGAAGCTGCTTAAGGGGGGGGCGAAGCCTTCCATTATTATTCTTGATTATGCGATGCCCAAGATTAATGGAGTGGAATTGCTAAGGAGAATAGACCGTGATCATAATGACTTGTACGATGTTCCTCGTATAATGATAAGTGGTTATGCCCAGAAGGAAATAATAAGTGAAGCTCAAAGTTTAAGATGCGTTTTCTTTGGAAAGAACACGGATAATATCTTTTATCAACAGATTTGCCAGTATATGGCAAATGCCCTTGTTGATCTTGCACATAAAAAAAAGGGTGTGTAAACAAGTAACCCGAAAACATGAATTACAGGTATGAGGAAATTTTGATCTTTTCTGAAACAGGTCCATATAAGGTACAAGCGTTCCTGAAGAGGGCATCCGGTAGTTCAACATAACGATGTTTGCGAACGGTAATCTTCACATATGGGCGTTTATCAATTTCAAGAACTTGTAGATGCACAGCAGTAAATTTAACGATAGTATCAGACAGATATATTTCGTGAGCAGATTCTAAGCGCAGCTTCCTGAAACCCACAATTTCCCTTCGTGCTATAGAGTTCAGGACTTTAAATGGTAATCTGCGTTTAGGTAATAATCCCACTTGACAAAAACCCCAATTTAGCATTTCGTATACGAACGGCTTTGACCGAGGACTCTCAACCACGCCTATTTCATCTCTCGTTACCTCTCCAGCCGCACAGATCATCTCAACACTGGGGGGCAACCCTATGAAAGATCAATCCAAGACAAAACAGGTACTGATCCGGGAACTAGCTTTTCTGAGACAGAGAATTGCGGAACTGGAACAACTGGAATCAGAGCGCAATCTGGCAGAACATGATGTTATTCAGGTCCGCAAGGATTGGGAGAATATTTTTCAAGCCATTGGCCATCCCACGGTCATCCTTGATCCTCAACATAAAATTATTGCTGCTAATAAGGCGGTTGTTTGTGCTTCAGATCTATCCCTAACAGAACTTCTCGGCAAAAAATGCTGTGAGATCTTCCATGACAAGGATACCATCTCTCCTCCGAAGTTCTGTCCCATGGAAAGTTTGCTTGCTTCGGGTCAGGTTGAAACCGAGGATATGGAAATGGAAGCATTCGGGGGTGTTTTTCTCGTGTCTTGCACTCCTGTCTTCGATCAGCAGGGTCGTATAGAAAAAATAATACATATCGCAACGGACATCACTGACCGCAAGCAGGCGGAGGATGAAATCCGCTGTTTGAACGCCGACCTTGAACAGCGCGTGATAGACCGAACCGCCCAGTTGGAAATTGCCAACAGGGAGTTGGAGTCTTTTACATACTCTGCTTCCCACGACCTCAAGGGGCCGCTCCGGGCGGTAGACGGTTATGCACGGATTCTCATCGAGGACTATGCCGTCCGTCTGGATGGCGAAGGAAGGCGGGTCTGCGAGGTTATCAGCAACAACACCCGGAAGATGGGCCAGCTGATCGACGCTCTGCTGGCTTTATCCCGGACAGGCCGGATAGAGATGCATCCTGCGCCCGTAGACATGGCGACCATGGCAAATGAGGCTTTTTTCGAATTAACAACCCCCGAAGGGCGGGAGCGGATCGATTTTCACGTCGGCTCCATGCCCCGGGCCGTATGCGACCCGATGCTCCTCCGGCAGGTGTGGGTGAATCTCATCGGCAACGCCGTCAAGTTCTCCGCGCGGAAGGAACAGGCCGTTATCGAGGCGGGCTGCCTATCGGAAGGAAGCGAGCACCCGTCAGCAGGCGACCATGAGACGGATGTTTCGATAGAACACCTGCCATTCGCAATCCCAATTCCGAACGCCGAAAGGGTATACTTCGTCCGGGACAAAGGAGCCGGTTTTGACATGGCCTACGTGGACAAGCTCTTCGGAGTTTTCCAGCGTCTCCACAGCGAGAAGGAGTTTGAGGGGACGGGCGCAGGCCTGGCCATCGTCCAGCGGATCATCCAGCGCCACGGCGGCAGGATATGGGCAGAGGGGGAAGTCGGCAAGGGGGCGACGTTCTATTTCTCAATTTGTAAAGCGTAGACTGGCTATAGGACTGAGAATGACGAGTGGTGTCAGGTCCGATTTCTTGGCATATTGAAGAGTTCAAACGATATTCTGCACTTTTATTAAGTCATATTAATTACTGACTTGTATATGGCAGCAAGGTCTGACTCGTTTCATATTTTCATTGATCGACTGTACGCAGTACTGGTTGAAACGTGCGAAGGCTTGAAAGCATATTTTATGCTTCGCGTAGAACCCAGCTGGCTTCCTCCTAAAATCGACAACCTGCCGTAAGAGGCGGGGGGTGTCGGTGCACCGACACCACTAATGTAATAGATATTATTTGGTAATTTACGAGACAAAAAAGTTTTGCCACTGTAAAAAACCCTCCATTGCCATCGTGAAAATGTGATTTTCATTTAAGCACGCTTATGCCGCCCGCAGGGCTTCGACAATATTCATGCGCGAGGCGCGGAAGGCCGGCAGCAATCCGCCGATTAGCCCCATGACGAGGGAAAATGTCATGGCCTGCATGACAATGGGCCCGGTGAGGGTGAATTTGAAGGCCAACTCCGAAAAGGTCTGAAAGTTCACCGTAGAAACGGTGATGAACTGCATAAAGGAAGCAAAGAACAGGCCGACGGAGCCGCCGATGAATCCCAGCAGCAGCGACTCCGCAAGAAATGCCGCCAGGATATTCCGCCGATGAAAACCCAGAGCTCTCATTGTTCCTATTTCCCCGATCCGATTGGCGACGGCGGAATACATGGTGATCATGGCCCCGATGATGGCACCGATGGAGAAGATGATCGTCAGGGACAGGCCGAGGATTCTCAGGAACTTTGCCATCATCTCCGACTGGTCCAGATAGTACCTCGTTTCCCGCTTGGCCTCAAGGGTCAGCCGCGGGTCTGTTTCGATAGTCCCTTTAGCAGCCGGAAATTCCGCGGGATTCTGCAATTTGAATATAACCGATGAATAAACGGGACGCCGGAAGGCCTGCATCACCTGATCCACATCACCCCATATCTCCGAACTAAATCCCGTATTACCCGCATCAAAAACGCCGACTACCGTCCAGTTCCTCATCCCCCAGTTCAGGGCTCCCTGTAGGCCGACCCCTTTGAATCCTTTGGCGATGCTGTTTCCCACAATGATCTCCGAGGACCCCATTCTGAACATGCGGCCTGAGACCAGCTTTACCTGTGGCCGCAAGGGTATGGAATTCTCCTCTACGCCGCGGACCACGACGTTGGAATGGCTCGATGTCTTCTCATCGCCTCGCTTTTGAAGGGCAATGAGGACAACGACCTCCTTGGCCAGGAGCCGTCGGCCATGCTGATCAATGGCAACCTGAGGAAGCATTTCCACAATCGACGCCTGGTTACGCTCAATGCTGCTCATGACCTCCGATGTGGAGCCCTTGCGGAACACCACCACATTGTCGTAAGAACCAGTCTCCACAAGTGTCTTCTGCAGGCCCTCGGCCATCATCAGGATGGCGGAGAAAACGAATACAACGAGGGCCATGCCGGAAACCGTCAGAATCGTCGTCAATCTTCGCTGCCAGAGATTTCGGATACTATATGACAGGGGAACAGCCATCAGCCGATCCTCCGCAGACCATCGGCGATGCCGATGCGGATCGCCTGGCGGGTCGGAATAATCGCCGCCAGGCAGCCGATGAGGATGGCGGCCAATACATCGAGATAGAGTGTTTCCGTCGAAACAATGAAGACAGGAAAAAAGTTTGCGAGTGCTTGACCGAAGGCCGCTGCGGCAGGAAACGTGAGGATCATGCCGGTCAGGCAGCCGGTCATACTGATCACGAGGGATTCCCCGAATA
>DMAT01000076.1 GCA_003451635.1 Syntrophus sp. (in: bacteria)
AACCCATGGGGGCGACCCATGGTGTCCGTTTTGACATCTCTCCTATGTATCCTTCGGCATTACTTCTGGTATTCTGGGAATTGATGTAAAAACGGACACCATGGGTCGCCCCCATGGGTTCTCCTCCATGGATGTCCCGAAAAATCCGTTTGTAGTCTTCATAAACATTTCTTTTCTCGGTGTACCAGTTCCCCAGATGGTCGGTTTTGTTGCGGAGGACGAGGTAACGTATCCTCTTCAGGAAGGGCTTCGGGCTCCGAGTCGTCAGGCCCTTCGGGGCTTCGTTGTCCCAGATATAGGTCAGGATCGGGGTATTTAGTTTTTCAGGAAAAACTTTGGAGGGAAAAACCACATAGATCTGAAGGGCCTGATCGTCCGTTGCGGATCTGCGAACGTCCCCTCCCTGGGGAAGTTTTGTCGCCCGCCATGTCCAGTTAAGATATGGATATTCCTTGAGATCAACCCGCACGGTCCTTTCGATGCCGAATCCCGAGCGGGAATCGCTTTTCATCCTGACATAATAGGCCTCTCCCTCCTTCACCAGATGAATATCCGGGGTGCCGCTGTGCTTCATCAGGGTCCAGCCTTCCGGGACGCCATTCACCAACTGTGGTGACCTGTATTTAGCCACCACAACGGATTCTTCCGAAATGGAAAAGATATCTCCCGCTGAGGTTAATAAAACAACTACTATCAAGGTTATGGAGAAAAAAAGTTTATTGAACATTATCCTTGCATTCACATCCAGATTTTGGCGCTGCCTTTACCTCAGACCGAACGGTCACGCAAGGTCTTTTTTATATACGGCCATGATTTCTGATCGTGTCACCACGGCATCCACCCTGGGGATATGGGCCAGGATATTCTCCCTTCCCCCTTCTTCCCGATCGATGAGGGCGATTACCCGATCGATGAACAGCCCCGCTCCTTTTGCTTTTTCTATGGCCGTAATCGTAGAGCCTCCCGTCGTGATGACGTCATCGAGGATCACCACCCGTTCCCCACTCTGGACGCCCCCCTCGATGGCGCTCTTTGTTCCGTGATCTTTCACATCTTTCCGGACAATAAAGGCCTTGATGGGTTTTCCCTGCTGATAGGAGATTACCGCCAGGGCATTGGCCAGGGCATCTGCGCCCAGAGTCAGGCCGCCGGTGGCGGTGACATCGGCGTCGGCAAGCATCTGAAAGAGGATTCCCCCGATGAGGTTCATCCCTTCGGGATCGAGGGTCGTGGGCTTGCAGTTGAAGTAGTAGTTGCTCGTTTTCCCCGAGGCAAGGGTAAAGGGTGGATTATCGCGGTATTGAAACGATTTTTTGATAATAATCTCAATGAGACGGGCTTTCATTTTATCTAACGTCATGGCTGCATCGGTTCTCCTAATTTTTTATTCCCCTCTGTGGCGGCAGGCCCTCACGAGAGTTTCAACAGCTTTTCTACAACCCGCACCGCCTCGACGCCGTCCCGGGCATAGGCCGCCCCCAGGGACGTCGCATAGGCGGCGGTGACGACGGCGCCGCCCAGGATAAACGGCGTTGTCAAGCCTTCGGAGCGGGCCAGTTCCATGATATCCTTCATGGCGATCATCGTCGTGGTCATCAGGGCCGACAGTCCGACTACAGCGGGCCTGTACTTATTCATATGCTCGATGACGGTCTTGGTCGCCACATCCTTCCCCAGGTCAATTACGTCATAGCCGTAGTTTCTCAGCATCAGGGCGACGATGTTTTTCCCGATATCATGAATATCGCCCTGGACCGTCGCCAGGAGGACTACGCCCTTGCTTGCTCCCCCGGACTTTGCGGCTCCCAACAGGGGCTCCAGATGGTCAAGGCCTTTTTTCATCGCCTCGGCGCTGGCAATCAACTGGGGGAGGAAATAGGTTTTCTGTTCATAAAGTTCCCCCACCCTGAGGATGGCCGGGATCATGAATTCCTCAACAGTGCGGCTGGCGGACATGCCGTCGTCGCTTTTCAGAAGCCCCGCGATGAGACCGACGATATCATCGCGATTGCCGGCGAGGATCGCCTGATGAACCTGTTCGGAAGGGGTGAGCGGCGCTCCCCCAGCCGGTTTCTTTTCCGTTTTCTCCCCCTCCCGGAAAGATTCGATATAGATCGCCGCCCCCCGGTCTTTTCCCAGAAAGACGTCGGCCGCCTTTTTCATCGCCATTAATTCCAAATTCGCCGGATTGACAATAGCCACCGTCAGCCCCGCCGCCTGGGCCATGGTCAGAAAGGCCGCATTCAACCACTTCCGCTCCGGCAGCCCGAAGGACACGTTGGAGACTCCCAGCACCGTCCGACAGCCGAAGGACCGGGAACACCAGGAGACGGTTTTCAAAGTCTCGACCGGGGCGTCGGGATTGGCGGCAACGGTCATTACCAGTCCGTCAACAATAAAGTCTTCCTTGGTAAAACGGTATCGCCGGGCCGCCCGATAAACGTCCTTTACAACCTGGCTGCGCCCTGCCGCCGTCTCAGGAATCTCTCCGTCTAAAAGGGGGAGGAGGATGAACATGGCCCCGTAGCGCGCCGCCAGGGGCAGGAGTTTCTCCATCTTTTCCCGTTCCCCGGAGATGGAATTGAGGAGGGCCCGTCCCGGATAGAGTCGCAGGGCCGCCGCGATGGTATCCACCTTGGGAGAATCGATCACCAGGGGAAGACCCGTTGTTCCGGCCAGGGCGCGGAGGAGGGATTTCATGGCCAGGGGCTCATCAATGCCCGGTACGCCGACATTCACATCGAGAAGATCCGCTCCCTGCTCCTCCTGTTCCCTCGCCATTTGCCGGACCAGGGAGGTCTTCCCTTCCCGGAGTTCCTGCTGGAGGGCCTTCTTGCCCGTGGGATTGATCCGCTCGCCGATGACGAAGAGGGACTTGTCGCGATCGAGGATGACGTGTCCCCGGGCGGAACTCAGGGCAGCCAGTGATTTTCTTCGCGGAGCCGTCGGGGGCGTCCCATCCAAAGCTCGTTTCAGCGCCCCGATATGATCCGGCGTCGTTCCGCAGCACCCACCCAGGAGATTTACGCCGGCCGCGGCAAAAGGTTTGCTGAAGTTGCCAAAGGCATTGGCATCCATATCAAAGGTCGTCGTTAACCCCACCAGGCGGGGAATCCCCGCGTTGGGCTTCGCCGCCAGGGGAACGGTGGCGTAAGGCTTCATCGCCCCGATCCATTCCATCATCGCCTCGGGTCCCGCCGAGCAGTTGCAGCCCACGGCGTCAGCCCCGAGACTCTGGAGGGTAATTAAGGCTGTAACCGGGTCCGTACCGTTCAAGGTGCGACCACCCGGCTCGTAGGTCATCGTGACGATGGTGAAATAGTCGCCCGTTTCCTTTATCGCCAGGAGGGCCGCCCTTGCTTCCTGGATATCCATCATGGTCTCGATGACAAAGAGGTCCACGCCCCCGGCCACAAGACCTGCCACCTGTTCTTTGAAAATCGCCACGGCCTCTTCAAAGGGAAGGTCGCCAAAGGGCTCGACAAACCGGCCGGTAGGGCCGACATCCCCCGCCACCAGCACCCCGGTCCCAACCGCCTGCCGGGAAAGGACGGCCAGTTTGCGGTTGATTTCTTTAACGTCGGTAATGCCGTACTCCGACAACTTCAGGCGGTTGCCGCCGAAGGTGCAGGTATAAACCATATCCGCGCCTGCCTCCCGATAGTCCCGCTGGACCGCCTGGATAACTTCGGGATTCTCTGTGCACCATCGCTCGGGACAGACGCCGGCGGGCATGCCCCGCTTCTGAAGTTCCGTTCCCGTGGCGCCGTCAAGGATGAGAATCCTTTTCTTGAGCAATGCATTTATCCTGCTTTTATTCACAGCAATTCTCCTGATGAAACTGTTGATTTACAAACCCTCAAGTCCGCATGGACGGTAAGTCTTATAACATGCAGGACCTAAATGACAACAAAAAAACCGCGCCCCGCTGTTTTCAGTCAGCATTGACGAGTTCGTAATAAAAGCCCGGTAATTCTCTCCCCTATGCTGAAGTAATAATTCCCGTAACGGCGGTCACGGATTTCTCCGGCACGAGGAGGCAGCTTTCCGTGATCGCCACGCCCAATCTGTCCATGTGGAGGAGCCGGTGCATGAGTTTTTGGTTTTGCAGGTCAAAGTCACCGTAACCGGCGGAAAAACGGCTGTTTAAAAGCGATTTCCCCTCCCGGCGGAGGGTTTGGCGGAAGTAGCCCATGATCCAGTCGAGAGCGGCATCCACGACCTCACCGGCCGTAGCGTCGAGAACCACGCCCCGGNNTGGCCTCCATGATGGGCGTTCCTGCCGTCGCCCCCATGAGGATTGCCTCACGGGCGCCCGCGAGGAAACGTGCCAGCTTCCGGCTGGCAAAGGCGTCGCCTCCCGGCAGCCTGATAAGCGCCGGCTTCTCGATCCCGATCGGCAGGCGCAGGGCGCTCCCCTTCAATTGGAGCAGAGACAGGGCGTCGGCAATATAACCTTCCACTTCCTCACGCTGACCGGGGCTGATCCGGGTGGCGTCTTTTCGGTAACCGAGGCGCCTGTAGATAGCTGACCGGGGCATGGTTACGGAAATGGATTCAAAAAAATGCGGGGTCATGGAGAAGTCCTTTATGGCGCTCAGAATAATGCCGCTTCCTATTTACGGTCCAGCTCCTCCCGAACGGCGAGACCGATCTTTTCCAGGACGTACGGCTTGCGGACGAAGGTCCCGGCGCCTAGTTCCTGGGCCTTGCGGACCCGGTCCGTCTCCGAAAAGCCGCTGACAATAATCGCTTTCTGGAGGGGGTTGATTTGAATGACGCGCTGGTAGGTCTCCAGGCCATCGATCCCCGGGTCCATAATCATATCCAGAACCAACAGGTCGGCCTTTTTGCCGCGCAGGTAATCGATCGCCCCCTCCCCGCTGGGCACTGTCTCGACCTTATAGCCAAGGCTCTCCAACATGTTGCCGGCCAATTCCCGCTGTTCCTTCACATCATCGACAACGAGAACCGTTTCGCCCCTCCCCATGTATACAGCCGCATTTACTGATTTTTCTGCTTTCGCCGTCTCCTCTCTGGTAACGGGCAGATAAATGGTAAAGGTGCTTCCTTTGCCTGGAGCGCTTTGGACATCGACGTAGCCGTTATGATCCTTCACCGTCCCCCAGACGACGGCCAGCCCCAGCCCCGTGCCGCTCCTTCCCATGACCTTCCTCGTATAGAAGGGCTCGAAGATCTTTCCCATGTCTTTGGCGGGTATTCCCTTGCCCGTGTCGGAGACGGCCAAAACGGCATAATCCCCTTCCTGCATCTCGTCGTACCCTTCGATGGGGATGTCCAGGTAACGGTTCTCCGTCTTGATCGTTATCTCTCCCCGTCCCGAGATGGCCTCGGCGGCGTTGGCAACGAGATTAGCGAGGGTCTTGCTCAAATGGATGGGCGACCCCTTGATGTTCAAGAGCCCTTCCCCCAGTTCGATACGGACTCTCACGTCCCCGTGTTCCACTTTTAACATGTCAAATTCTGGCGTCTTGAGATAATCGGAGACGATCATGTTCAGGTCGACGACCTCCGAAACCGCCACCCCTCTCCTGGCCAGGGTGAGCAGATCCTGGATGATCGCGGCGCCCCGCAAACCGCCTTGCATGATATTATCGGCGTATCTCCTCAAGGGACTGTCCGGGGGGAGCTTTTCCCCGAGGAGCTCCGAATATCCGACCAGCACCCCCAGGATATTGTTCAGATCGTGGGCCACGCCTCCGGCCAGCCTTCCCAGGCCCTCCATCTTCTCCGCCCGTGACAACCGTTCCGCCAGCCTTTTGCGTTCCGTGTTGTCGCGGATGCACTCGATGGCGGCAATGATGTTGCCCTTGGAGTCGTGAAGCACGGACGCCGTTGCATAAAGATGCATGTCCCCGGGAGGGATGTTGGGCGTAAAGGCTTCACCGAAAATGATGTCGCCCGCCCTGCGGATGGACGTATACTGCCTTTCCATATCCCGGTCCGGACGAAGGGCGTAATCGATGAGGATAGGCCTTCTTTCTCCGTAGAAGGGGAGGGCATATTCGTAGTTGCCCTTCCCGAGCATATCCTCCTTGCCGACGCCGGTCATGGTTTCGATGGCCCGGTTCCAGGCGATCACCTTTCCCTCCCGATCGATGACCAGGGTGGCGTCGGGAAGAAACTCAATGATGTCCGCCAATCTTCTTCGGGATTCGGACAGCTCTTCCTCAGCCCGCCTGCGGGCCGTAATGTCCCGGAGAAATCCGCCCACGCCGATCCTGTTGTTCCCCAGTTCGACGGGGAATTTAAGTGTTTCAAACACCTGGTCTCTGACAATCTCCTCGGATATGACAATCGACGAGCCGGACAGGGCTTCCAGGTCCGTATGGCGGCACTTCTCTGCGGTTTCTTGCGGCATGAGCTCAAAGTCGTTCTTGCCGATTATCTCTCCCTCCGGCCTGCCGAAAAATACCGCCAGCGATCTGTTTACGACAATGTTGCGGAACAGTTCATCCTTCAGGAACACCATGTCCGAGGTGGCATTTATAAAGGTGCGATAAAGCTCCTCGCTCTCCCGCAGTTCTTTCTCCGCCCGCTTGCGGGCCGTGATGTCCCGGATGATCCCCAGGGCATGCCAACCGTCTTCAAGTCGAATAGCGGAAAGGGATAGTTCTATGGGGAATTCCTCTCCATCCTTGCGGCCGGCCGTGAGTTCGATGGTCCTGTCCGCCGTCTCGCCCCGGCCGGTGATTTTGAAAATGTCAAAGGCCTTGTGGTAGGCGTCCAGGAAGCGCCTGGGGGCTAGCAGTTCATGCAGGTTCCGGCCGATGACATCCCGGCGGGAGTGGCCGAAGATGTGTTCCGCCGCCGGATTCCAGAAGGAGATGCAACCCGCCGGGTCCATCATCAGGATAGCATCCTGGGCCGAATCGGTAATGGCGCGGATCAACGATTCGCTCTTGCCCAGCGCCTCGATGGCCGCCTCCCGCTGGGACTCGGCCCGCTTGTACTCGGTGATATCCCGGATGACGCCGAACACAACCTGCCGCTGGCGGTCATACTCGGCAACGGAGTGGATGTCGACGATCTCACCCGTATCGGGACGGCGGATCTTGAACTCCAGATCATAAGGGCTGTTCTCGTCAATCAGGCTCCGGAGCGCCTGATCGAGGAGGTTCCGATACTCGGGAAGGGGTATTTTTTGCACTTCCGGAATTGTCCATTCCGCATCGAGAAGNNCCCGCCGCGATTCCAGATCGAACTCCCAGTTGCCGGAACGGGAGATGATCTCGGCCCTGGACAGGCGGTTTCTGCTCAGGGCAAGCTCCTCTTCCACCTCCTTGCGGGCCGTGATTTCGGTGATCATGCCGCATATGCCACTGATCGCGCCGTCATCGCCGCGCAAGGGGAATTTAATAGAGATAAAAAACCGCTTCCCATGCTCGTCTGCG
>DMAT01000011.1 GCA_003451635.1 Syntrophus sp. (in: bacteria)
TCCATAGGCACCTTGTTCTTCATAGCCCGCAAATATGCGTCCCATGAGGACGGCAAGGGGTAAAATAACCGGGGCAATGTAGGATGCCAACTTTGAAGAAGACAGGGAAAAGAAGAGAAAAATGAAACCCGTCCAGACGGCAAAAAGACAAATTTCCTTCTTTCCGAAGAGTCTCCAGCCCCTCCGGTTCACCCCCATAAGCGCCTGGGTAAGATAAGCCCACCAGGGGGTAATCCCCAGTAACACGACGGGCAGATAGTACCAGAAGGGTTCGACACGCTCATGGATTTTACTCGTATAGCGGAGAAAATGCTCATGGATGAAAAAGAACCAAAGGAAATCGGGGTTGGCCCGTTGTACCATAAAGAGCCAGGCCCCGACGGGAATTGCGAATAACAAGATCCCTCCGGGTGAGAAGATCCGCAGGATGTCCCGCCAGCGCCGGGACCAGAGGAGCCACAGGACGATGACCGCCGGGGGAAAGACAACGCCGATCACACCTTTCGTCAGAAATGCCAGGGCACATGATCCGTAGAACCCATAGAGCCACTTTTTATCGTCCATACGGGGAGAATGGAAGAAACGGAAGCCGCACCAGATGGCCATACACAGAAACAGCGTCAAGGGCATATCGAGGATATTGATTCTCCCCAGGGCAAAAAGGAGGAGGCTAACGGACAGGACCGCGGCGCTGTATAGCCCGGTCTTCCGGTCATGAAAATAGAGCCCCATATTATAGACGAGAAGAATGCAACCCCAGGCACAGAGACCGGCAAAGAGACGGGCGGCAAAGGCATTCTCACCAAAGGCTCTGAAGAACAAGGCCGTGGCCCAGTAGGCTAAGGGCGGTTTCTCAAGATAGGGCACACCCTTGAGATGGGGAGTGATGAAATCTCCCGTCTGATTCATGTACTGGGGAATCAAGGCATAACGCGCCTCGTCCGGCTCCATCAGGGGCATAACTGGCAAGACCGCCACATACATGACCAAGGGGATCAGGAACAGTACAAAAAATGGGCTCGCCAGCGACGCCATCCATTTCCCTAGCAGTTTGGCCACCGGGGATTGAATGGGGTGATCTCTATGATGAGAGGTGTCGCCGATACTATTCGACATTGATATTGCCCCGAGCGCTTATTTTTTTAACCATATGATTGGATTCATTATCCCTGCTTTCCCGCTTCCAGAAGGCACGCTTGAACTTTTCTGTAAACGTCATCAACGGAGATGGACTGCATGCAGAGGTTATTCCGGCATGGGGAGAAGCGATGGTTAAAGACGTTGACACAGGGGCTACAGGCCAGTTGGGGATGGATAACCTGGAAACGCCCGCCTATGGCCCCGAATAGGGCCGGCGTCTCGGGACCGTACATGACGATGCTGTTAATGGGGGTCAGGGAGGCAAAATGGCCGGGACCGCTGTCGTTGGTTACGAGGATATCGGCCAGGGAATAAAGGACGAGGAGTTCCCGGAGCGTTGTCTTACCGGCAAAAGAGGCGACCCTTGCCGAATCGATCTGACGGCTGACTTCCTCAGCAGAAACGCGCTCCGACGGCGCCCCCGTGATTGCCAGGCACGCCTCGGGATAATGCGCCAGGATCATCTTTCCCAAAGCGACAAAGCGCTCGGTCGGCCATTTACGAAGGGGAAGCATATCGCTGGCGTTTGGATTCAACAGTACAATGGGGCCGTTTCCCTTTCCCTTGAATTCATCTTTCAGGAGTTCCCGGACCCGTATTATCTCTCGCTCCTGAGGAATAAATACCGGCAATGTTTCTTTAAATTCGCGAATATCAAGCTTCAGCAAGGGAAGATCTTCCGGGTTGGCCGTCAGGGATTCCACGAGGAGATGGTATGATTTTGCGGTGTGGAGATAAGGATTGTACTGGACGCGGTGAGTCAGCAGATCTCCCCGGTAAGGGGCCTCGCTCGTAAAGCGGTGGAGACCGACCCGGCGCCGCGCCCCCGTGAGAAAGGCAATGATCGCCGAGGCCCGGGCAAAAAATTCCATATCCACCGTGGCGTCGATCCGCAGGTGCCATACCTGCTCCAGCATGTGCCAGACATCCCAGAGAAAGACCCCGAAGGTCTGATGGCGGATGGGAAAGACATTCTCCGGGGGAATGAGTTCCAGGATATCGAGGATCGGGCGGTTTTCTTCAAAAACGCAGAAATAGACGTTCTCCCTGCCTACCATCTGCACAGCCCGCTCCAGGGCGCTGTATGCTAGGACCGTCGCACCCTGCTCGATGAGCTTGAGAAAGAGTATCTTTCTAACTGGTTCCGGATCTTCGGAGTCACTTACCAAGGCATCCTGTATCCGCCGCACTCCCGTCAGGACAAAGCAGGCCAGCCGTCCCATCCAGATATCGATGATCCTGATCGTTTCCGGTTTCAATTTCCTTCTCCTGGATGGGAAATGGCTCTGGTCATTTTATATGATTCCTTTCTCCTCATAAATTTCCGGCACCGGAAAAATATCACAACCGACCCGCAAAGTATTCACGCACTAATCAGAAATCACCAATCGTGTCAAACAGGGAATAATTCACGACTAGGTTTCACATTTCAGCCGGTGGTTTCGAGAACGGATTTTTTCACATCCTGGCATCAAGGTCATCAGGGTCGCCCTGTTGTTGAGAGCCGGGGCGGCAATGCCGAACCCACGTTCAGGTCGTTATGCAGCCTGCCCCCAGTCCTCCCTAATGAATTCCAGCAGGGCTTTCGCAAAATCGGAAACCAGAACGATACCCTCGAAATCAGGAGGACACAGGAGTTTCTGCATGAGCAGACCGTCGCCGTCGAACCAGCGCGGCAGGGGGCCGCCGAAAAAATAGCCCCGTTCCCTAAGGATCTCCACCGCCGCGCCGACCCAGGGCTCGGTCAGATTCAGCGAGACCTGGAAAACGACGGCTTTTTTCGCAAGCCCCTCGCTCTCCAGGGCAGAAAGGCGGTCCCGGAAATCACCTCCGCTCTCCGGAACGGCAATCCTGGCCACCCGGGCAAAATCAAAGACCGTCAAGTCGGCCCTGGTTGGCGTGGCGCCGGGTATTTGTCCCTCGGACACGGCCACGTCGCGGGCGTCATCGAGACGGTCGTAGATCCAGCGTAGCTTCCGTTCATAGACCGGCGGCAGAAAGATCCGGTGTGGCTTCGGTTTGTAGCAGCGGAAGGCGTTCAGGGTTGCCACCCGGCCGGCGGCGCTTTTTTCCTGGGTGTAGGCCTCGGCAGGCATCAGGGCCACCTCGATGGCCGTCTCCACAAAATTGAAGCGGGAGATGGCCTTTTGCATGTAGGGGTGATTGCATACCGCCTCACCGAATAGCTCATCGATATGTGAATTTCTGGAAACAAACTCATTATACAGGAAATCCAGGAGGCCATTGTTGGCCCCAGAGTTGCGGTATTCCTTCCGGACCAGGCCAACGCCGGTCTCATAGAGGGATTTGCAGGGCGCCGAGAGATAGAGGTGGGTCACGCCGATGACCTCTCCGGAGGCTGTCCGGGCGCAAATGGAGTAGTAGCGGCCTTCCTCGTTAGCGGCGGTGATGGCTGCCGGATCGTAGAACAGCCTGATCGGGTAGCCGTCGCCGTAAACGGCTCGGAATAGATCGACGATCCCGTCGGCATCCTCGGGGCGAAAACTGCCCACCGTAAAGGGTTCCTGCTCCTGAGCCATCTCTTTGTTATTATTGCTTTTCACTGACAATTCCCTCCTTGTTACAATGATCATTACTTCCGCATCTGGAAATGCCCTGCAAACTTACCATATTCATCAATTGAAAGGAAATCATACCATCATATCCCCCTCCTTAACTCCCCTTTGCAGGGGGGGGATAAATTGCGGGATAATCATTGCCAATGCAAAAGACAGCGCCACAAAACCGGCAGCAAGGTAAAACAAGACATCAAAGCCTGCCCCGTACGCGATAATCATCCCGCCGAGGTAGGGAACGACGAAATAGGCCACATCCATGGTGAACAGAGTCATGTTGGTGTTAAGCCCCCGCAGAAGCAGCGGGGAGGCGGAGAAAAGCAGGGCATTCAAAAGGGGCAGGATCACTCCCATACATAATCCGTAGAAGGCTGCCAGCAAGTAGTAACCCGCAGGGAAAGCGGCGAGGGGGATCAGGATCAGGCACGGGATCAAAAACGCCAGCGTCTTCCGTAATGTGGACAGCTTATTGGTCTTGTCAAACAGGGCGGCGCCAAGGGCACGCACCGAGATCATCGTCACCATGGAAACGGCAAAAAAGAGGCCCACATCTCCGGTACGGATCTGCAGGGAGAGATCCTTCAGGAAGTAAAATAATGTCGCATGGGCAAGATAAATGAAAAAGATGGCCGTAAGCAAGAAAAACACGGATCGCAGCCGCAAATTATCCCGGATCTCGGGAAAAGTCGGTCGTCTCAGCAGAACGCCGTCCATGCCGCGCAGGGCTTCGCCGAGGCGACTCCCCAAGGCAGTCAAGAGCAAGATCGCAACCACGGAAAAGATCGACACGGCGGCATAGATATCGGCCTCATTGCCGACGTAAGGAAGCAGAGCCTCGGATAAAGGCGGGATTATGGCGTAGGGGATCATCGTTGCGACACTGATGGCGCTGAAGCCCTGGCCGCTCTTATCAGCGGGGATAAAGTTCACGACAAGGGCGATGGCGGCCGAGGTAAGAAGAACAAATACCGCGCCGTGGAAGATACGGAGCACAATCATGGCCTGAACCGTCGTCACCCATTGATAGGCGCAGGAAGCCACAATCAGAAGGACCAGAGAAAACATGGCTACGGAAAAGGCGTTGCGTACGTGCAGCCAGGGAAGGACGAACAAACGCAGGATAAAGGCCGACATCGGCTCCAGTCCGACGAGAAAA
Source organism: Syntrophus sp. (in: bacteria) (assembly GCA_003451635.1). Classification (GTDB taxonomy): domain Bacteria; phylum Desulfobacterota; class Syntrophia; order Syntrophales; family UBA8958; genus UBA8958. The sequence continues at coordinate 4,873 of DMAT01000011.1, forward strand.
CCACGCCACTCTATGGGAATCCCAATGGCCCCCAGATAATGATAAAAGCTGTAAAACACACTGACGTTGCCGAAGGCCACTGCAATGATCAGGCATAGGGCGAGGAATTCAAAAGACCAAAGTTTACGGGGAGTAGTCAGGTCGGCCACTTTAAAAGCCTTTCAGGCCAGGATTTTTTTCAAAGCGGCGACGAAGGCTTCCATCGCATCCATCTTCGCCAGGGTAACCCGGATATGATTCGGGTAGCGGAAGCCCGTCATGGGCCGGATCATTATTCCTTCATGCATGAGCTTCCGGTAGGCAAGGGTGTCGCTTCCCTTCAGTTTCACGATCAGATAGTTCCCTTCCCCGACGATGACGGGCAGCCCCATGGCTGACATTTCGGCGCACAAAAAGGCCTTGCCCTCCCTGACCAGTTCCCGGGTGCGCCGGATATGTCCCGTTTCATCGCGGAGGCAGGCCAGGGCCGCCTCCTGGGCGAGGCCGTTGACGGAATAGACGACGCAAGTGCGGCGGATCATGTCGACGACTTTGATGTCGCCGGCCAGGTAGCCGATGCGCAGCCCCGCAATCCCGTACATCTTGGAGAAGGTGCGGAAAACGACGAGGTTGGGATAATCTTTGATGAGTGAGATCCCGTCCGGATAGTCGTCCGCCTCTACATATTCAAAATAGGCCTCGTCGACAACGACTATCTGCCTTCCCCCCACCTCATCGAGAACAGCCTTCAGGGTGTCCCGGGACCAGTAGGTCCCCGTCGGATTGTTGGGATTGCATAGGAAAATGACTTTGGTTGCATTGTCGATACGTTGCAGCATTTCCCGGTCGTCAAATCGTTCCTCCTTCAGGGGGACGACGCGGGCCTCGATCCCGGAGAATACGGCCACCCATTCATAGACGGCAAAGGTCTTGTCAGCGGTAATGATGTTATCGCCCGGCCCGCAAAAGGCCTTGATCACGAAGGCAATGACTTCATTTGCGCCGTTGCCCACGACTATCTGATCGGGATCGATGCCGTGGCGGACGGCAATCTCCCGGCGCAGATAGTAGGAATCTCCGCTCGGATAGACAGCACCCCGGGGCGGATGAAAACCCCGGATCACCTCCTGAGCTCCGGGGGGCGGGCCCAGGGGATTTTCATTATTGTTCAGGCGGTACAGACGGTCGCAGCCGTAAAGCCTTTGCAGCTCCGGATCGGGCTTGCTGGGGATATAGGGTTCGAATTCCCGCACGTAGGCGGGAACAAGGAGGTCAAGGTTCGGTTCGGTCATATTGAAAAATCAACATGTCAGCCTGAGCGCCAAAGGGTATGATCAATGCGGGCCGGCAGTTATTGTCAATGAGCACGCGCATGAGCGATGCATGCCAGTATATTCCGAGGTCGAGGTTGAAGAATATGTTGTTGATGGCCTCATCCTTGAGAAAGCGGAGGTGCCTCTTGACGTTGTCGTCAAGATCGGCCCCCGGCCACAGGGGACTCAGGACCGCCGTCGATCCCTCTCTGAGCATCTCGGTGGAAAAAATCGAGGCGACCTCCTTTATCTCTCCCTGATCATGGACATCACGGATCTCCCGGGCGAGAAAGAGACGTTTGAATTCTCCCTCCAGGTATTCTTTCAAGATCGCATCCGTAAAGACCAGATAGCCGGGATCTTCATGGAGAAGCCGGTAATACCAACTACGAACAAAAGATTTTCCGTCATCTCCAGAATATTTCAATGACCCAAGAAGCTCATATTGCCCCCGGACGGACAGGGGCATCCCCGTGAGGTTGACAATGCCTATGGCCTTGGTCCGCGCTATCCTGGCGATGCAGGCAGTCAGAAGCATGTCCGCGATCTCCCCCTCCCGGGCCGGACAGAATACATGGGGGCCGAATACCTCAACGATCCGTGCCGTCCGGAAACGAAATAGTACGCCGCCGGCGCATTCTCCCCTGGCATCGACAGCAGTTACGATCTGGCAGTCGCCGGCGGCGACCATGTCGGCAACCTTGCCGGGATATTGGAAAAATGGCGGCCGGAGAGGATCGGGAGGCCCCTGGTTCACGCGGGTCACATATATCTTCACCCCCTCCGTATCAGGCGTTTCCGCCGTGAGGAGGCCTTTAACGACTGCCGGGGGAAGAGGCGTTTCCGGCACGGAGGGATAGTCCTTGTCCTTTTCGATGGCCAGGCAGACGCGGTTTTGTCTTTCCGCCATGATGTTCAAGCGATCAATAGTACGGGAGGCAATAGCCAAACCCATCTCCGGCATATCATCGTCGTTGTCACAGGTGACGGAGGCGGCGATGTTGAGGGCCCCCATATCAAGGGCCGATACGGAAAACCGGAATTCGACGCGGACATAGGAAAGTCCGTTTACACAACGGATATCGACACTTTCCCCCCGGCAGACGTTGCTGCTCAAGTAGGAAAAGATTTCTTCCGTGGCCAAACTCAGCTTAAGCGACTCATCTCTTCCCAGTCCAAAGGCCTTGGCCGCCGTTTCGACGCAGTGGGTGGCGACGGGCAAAAATGGCATCCGGGCCGTCAATTGCAAGGATACTATACGATCATGTTCATGTTTTTGGCTCATTACAAATCACACTCTTATCCTGACCCTCTCCGCGGGGGAGAGGGAATTTAGTCAAACCTATATTTAAGAGGCCTGTATGTCAAAGGATTTTGTTTACAGCCGGCGTCACCCTTTTGCCCGTTCGTAATCTTCCGGCGTGTTCAGATTGATAAGGATGCCGGGGTCGTCGCAGTCCACGTCCATGGAGGTTCCCCGATATAGGGAAAGGAGAGCCCCCAATCCTCCCGGCCCCGGGAAAGCGAGAATATACGGAATCAGCGCCGCCGCGATGAGGGGCGGATGCCCGCGCCTTTGCCCATAACAGGGATGGTAAACGTCCATATTCCCTTCCCGATAGGCAGCGATGAGCTTCTTCAGCGTGGCGGAATTTACCAGGGGCATGTCGGCAGGGCTGAGGAAGAACGCCCCCCCATCCCCGTTAAGGTTCTTAACTCCGACCTGGACTGAGGAAAACATCTCTCTGTCGTAATGCTCATTGATCACCCAACGTGCGCCCTGTTTTTCCAGGAGGGGAATGATCCTATCCGCCTGGTATCCCACAACGACGATGATATCAGAGATTCCCCCTTCCCGGAAAATATTGATGGTCCTTTCGATGACCGTTCCATCTCCCAGGGGCAGCAGGGGCTTGAAGGCCCCCATGCGTGAGGAAAGTCCTGCTGCCAGTATGATTGCGGCAATCTTTACACCTGATTTCATCAGGGATTGTCCTTTAAATCGATATACAGGATGGGGACTTGGTGGAACAAGCCGGAAGCGATCACATCCCCATGTATGCTTTGCGGACTTCCTCTGAATCTAAAAGCTCACGGGCGGTGCCGAACTGGACGATTTTCCCGGTCTGAATAACATAGCCACGATGGGCGATTTCCAGGGCCTCCTGGACCATCTGTTCGACTAATAGAACGGTAGTACCCGCATGGTTGATTGCGGTAATGGTTTCCATCATCTTTTCCACCATACTGGGCATCAAGCCGAGGGACATTTCATCCAGCATGAAGAGCTTCGGTCGCGACATGAGGCCGCGGGCTATGGCCAGCATCTGCTGTTCCCCGCCACTCAGGGTCTCGGCGGTCTGCTTGGCCCGCGCCCTGAGGACGGGAAAGATCTCCAGGAGTTCCTCTAGGCGACGATGGATCTCGGCCTTCGAATTCTCCGTGTAGGCGCCCAGGGCGAGGTTTTTCTCCACCGACAGCTTGGCGAAGATTCGCCGCCCCTCGGGAACGTAACTTATACCGAGTTTCAGGGTCTGATGGGCGGCATGTTGGGAGATATCGGTCCCTTCAAACATGATCTTGCCCTTCAGTGGATGGGCAAGTCCGCAGATGGTGCGCATGATAGTAGTTTTCCCGGCGCCGTTGGCGCCGACAATGGCCACCAGTTCCCCCGGCATGACTTCCAGAGATATACCGAAGACAACCGGTATCCCATCATAACCGGTAAATAAATCAGCTACCTTCAGGATCGGATCAGCCAATGAGTCCGCCCTCCTTCCGAGCCTTGAAACGCTGGGCGTATTTGGCGCCGAGGTAAGCCTCAATCACGCTCTCGTCGTTGATGATGCGGTCGGGGGCATCCTCGGCGATCTTGACGCCGCCGTCGAGGACGACCATCTTGTCAGCTATGGGCATAATCCCTTCCATGACATGCTCCACAATCATCAGCGTAATCCCACCTTCCCGGAGCCGCAGGATGACCTCGACAGATACTTTGACCTCCGTAGAGGTCATCCCCGCCATAACCTCATCAAGCATAAGCAGCTTAGGACGCGTTGCCAGGGCACGCGCTAGTTCCAGGCGCTTTTTCCCTCCGATGGACAGCTCACCGGCGGGTTTTTCCTGGAGCGACTCCAGGTTGCATATCTCAATACACTCCGCAGCCCTCGCAAAGGCCTCCCGGTTGTCGGATGTCTTGAGGAACGCGCCGACAAGGACGTTATCAAATACGGTCATCTCCTTGAGTGGGCGCACTACCTGAAATGTGCGCACAGCCCCGAGGCGGGCGATCTGATAGGGTGTATAACCGGTGATGTCGGCGCCGTCGAAGATGATGGCGCCGCCTGTTGGTTTGAGGAAACCGGTAACGCAGTTGAATAGGGTTGTTTTTCCCGCGCCATTGGGTCCGATAAGTCCCACAATCGATCCGGACTCTACGGTGAAGCTCACCCGGTCGTTGGCGACCAGCTCCCCGAATTTCATTGTCACATCGCGAACATCAAGGAGCGCCATCGGCTGATTCTCCTTTCGCAGCGATATTCCGCTTTAAAATCCGCTTACGCACCGCATAAAAGATACCGATCATCCCGGCCGGTTGCTTTACCACCATGAGAATGATGAGGAGACCGAAGATGATCAAGTCCACTCCGCCGCCCATGCCGCCCCAAAACGCTCGGGTGTACTCTTGCAGGGGGATTAACACGGCGGCGCCGAGAAGTGGACCGACGAGGGTCCCTGATCCACCCAGAACAGTGATCAATACAAACTTCATCGACATGTCCAGGGACATAACCATGGGCGTGTCCACGCGGAGGTTGTACTGGGCGAAAAAGGCGCCGCACAGGGCGGTCAAAGCGGCTGAAAGGGCGATGGCGGCCAACTTCACAACCGTGCTGTTAACGCCAAGGGATTCCGCCGTTTCCTGACCCTCCCTCACGGCGCGCATGTAGTAGCCGAAGCGATGGCCTTCGAGCCACCGAACAGTGCCGAATATAAGCAGAAACAGAACGAGGGCACAGTAGTAGTAACCAGTCTTTGTATCATACCACATCAGATTCGTCAGGCCTTCCTTAACCAGGGGATAATCCAGCCCCAGGGCGCCGCCGACCCAGTCCCAAACCAGGAAGGTGCGGTGAAATATCTCCACGATGGCGAAGGTGGCGATGGCAAAATAGTGGCCGCTCAGTTTGAAACAGGGATAGCTGATGACGACGGCGACGACGGCGGCTAGAACGACGCCGATCAATATCCCCGGCCACGGCATGCCGCCATATGTAACGACGGCCATTCCCGCACCGTACGCCCCGATGCCGAAGAACACCGAGTGGCCAAAGGACACCTGGCCGCAATAACCGCCGATGATGTTCCAGGCCTGGGACATGCTGGCAAAAAGCAAAATGAGTATCACCACATGCATATGGAAGGAATTGGCAGTCACGGCCGGCACCATAGGCAGCATGGTCAGGAGGGCGATGAAACCGAGCCAGTAGGCGTCTTTCTTGTGTATCCCTTTGTGTTGCATGGGTTTCACCACCCGAAAATGCCTTTCGGCCGCAAAAAAACGACCGTCAAATAGAGACCGAAGACAGCGATGTATTTGAAGACCGGGGCGATATAGAAACCTGCCAGGGCTTCTACGGAACCGACGAGGAGCCCGGCGAGAAAAGCCCCCGGAATGCTCCCGAAGCCGCCCATGGCGACACAGACGAAAGCGATCAGACCGAACATGGAACCTACTTCCGGATGGACGGCCAGGTAAGAGGGCATGATGCCTCCGGCAATGCCGACACAGGCGCCGCCGATGCCGAATATCACCAGGTAAATGCGCTCCGTGTTGATCCCCATCAGTTCGGCCGCATCGCGGTCCAGGGCGGTGGCCTGGATGGCCCAACCGAACCGGGTGGTGTTGATCATGGCATAGATCAGACCGATGACAACCAGGGCCAAAAGCGCCGCCACCAGTTGGGGAACAGGAAAGATGATATTTCCCAACTGTAGGGTCTTATCCCCTAACCATGTATCGGAAAGAATGAGAAAATTCGGCGAAAACCAGTTCATGCACAAGTTCTTGAGAAAAACGGCGAGGCCGAAGGTCGCCAGCAGGGCCACAAGTCCCGGCCTGCCGATGGTGTAGCGGATGATAAGCTGGTAGGTTACCGCCCCCAGGATAAATATGAATACCCCGGCGGCGACGACCGACAGCAGCGGGTCGACCTTCAAAAGAAAACCGAGCCAGTAGCTCACATACATGGCTACCATCAGATATTCGCCGTGGGCGAAATTGATGACGTCCATGACGCCCCAGATCAGGCAGAGCCCGGCTGCCACCAGGGCATAGACCATGCCGTTTAGCATGCCGTCGATCAGAACTTGGACAAAAGTCTCCATGTACCTCCATAGCCTTCATCAGGCTACTGAAAAAACTCATCCACTCCGCCTTTCCGGGCGGAATGGATGAGCGTCTATCTTAAATCATTCTGAACAAATACTAACTACTATTTCTTATCCCATGGTTTCATGGGGAAGACGATTTTCCCGTCCGCCATCTTCTCCGGATAGATGCGCCTGTACTCCCCACGCTGAAGCTGGGTGACTATGCTCTGGGCCTTGATGTTCTGACCACCTTTGGCAAAGGCTACTTTGCCGCCGAGGGAGAGGGGTGAATCCCAGGTGTTTTCGTAAAGGGTTTTGACGACTTTTTCCGTATCCAAAGAACCGGCCTTTTCGATCGCCTGGGCCAGGACCAGCATGGCCACGGCCTCCTGGATGCTGTTGCCATCGAAGGGTACGCCATTGGTTTTGGTCATAAAGATCTTTTCCACCGCCGCTACGGCCGGCATCAGACTGGCAAACTGGGGCGAATAGCCGGAGGAACCCATGAAGAAATCGGCATCGGCGCCAAGCTGCTTGGTGATGACGGGATCCTGGTAGCCGGAACAATAGTTGATGATGATCCTGGGTTTCCAGTTGGCCTTCTTCATCGTACGGACCCAAAGGGAATAATCGGCACCGAGCACGGCACCGAGCACCGCATCGGGATTGGCTTTTTTCAGGGTCTGGACCTCGCTGTCGAGGTTGGTGGCGCCGGGGGTGAAGGGGACATCGGTAATAACCTTGAAGCCTCCCGCTTCGGCCGCTTTTTTGGCCTCTTCGGCGGCATGCTTTCCGAATTCGCTGTTTTCGTAAATGACACCGATGGTTTTGACGCTGCCTTTCTTCTTCTTATTGACCCACTTCAGAACCTCGACGAAGTCGACCGATTCGGTGGCATCCGTGGGGGCCAGACGGAAGAAGTATTTCATGTCCCGCTGGGTGAGCGCCGCTGAACTGGAAGATCCGCACATGAAAATCTTTTTCATGCGTTCGGCGACAAAACTAGCCGGTTTGCTCACCGAACTGTTGTAAGAACCGATCAGGGCCCAGACGCCTTCCTGGTTGAGGAGCCGTTCGGCCTCCGCCTTGCCAACGTCCGCTTTTCCCTGCGAGTCTGCATGGACGAGAACGATCTTGTAGCCGTTCAGGATGCCTTCCTGCTTGGCCAGGGGAACCTTTATTTCGGGGTGCTTGTTATTGATGATTTCCACGGCGGTCTGAACCGCCGCCTGGCAGCGCTGTCCGGCGGTTGCGACGGGGCCGGTCAGGGGGAAGATGGTGCCTATCTTGATTATCTTTTCGGCAGCCAGCAGCGATCCTGCTCCCGGACCAAAGCCCAGCAGCATGCCTATTACGGCCATAAATAAGATCCAACTCTTCAAACGGGGCGATCTGTGCTTCATTAAGGTTACCTCCTCTTTTCCGTTTTTTTCTTGATTGGTATTGGTAAGACATTGCCTTGCCGCGACCGCGAATGGACTATACGAAAACCACTTTTATGTCAACTGAAAACAGGCAACATAATGTGCGTGCCGTGTGCGAAAATAATCGATCTCCAATAACTTATCCCCGTTGAAGAGAGGTGTCTGTTCGTTAGTAAAACCGGCCGACACCAGGAAAGACGAACGCGGCCAGAAGCTCCGCCTTAATACGATACGCTCATTTTTATGCTCGTACCGTCGTCCTTGCACTTCAAACGGGCAAAGCCATTGCGCAGATCTTCACCCCGTGTTTTCTATCAAGGTTTTCTTTTGGGAAGTTTATCAAGCTTGTTTTTTGACTTTTGTTTCTCTTTTTCGACATTCTGTTTCTGACCCTTTTCCTTATCCTTCTTACCGCCCTTGTCTCCCATGACATCTCTCCTTTTTTCTTTTTTTCAAAACACCTTCTCACCGAGAGGTCTTTGCTAGAATCACAGCAGGTCCATTTTTTCAGAACGAACCTCGCATACTTTTCATAATCCGTCAATTACCGCTTTCAGGAAATCCATATCAGCCGGATTGGCTCTATTTTATTCACTTTTTCCTGCCCGCCGGGCAATCAGCTCCGCCGCAATGCTGACGGCAATCTCAGCAGGTGTTCGGGCGCCGATGGCGATACCGATGGGGCAGTGGATTCGATCCAGGTCTTCCTCGGAAAACCCCTCCCCCCGGAGGGCTCCATAGATGGTGTCTCTTTTCCTCCGGCTGCCGATCATGCCGATATAACCCGCGCCGGTGCGGAGCGCCTGGGCCAGGACATTCCGGTCGTGTTCATGGCCCCGGGTGACGATGACGATACGGCAGTCCCCGTCGAGATCCATACCATGGAAACAGTCCTGAAAA
>DMAT01000190.1 GCA_003451635.1 Syntrophus sp. (in: bacteria)
CGTAGAGCATCTTTTCAAAATGGGGGAGGAGCCACTGCCGGTCCGTAGAGTAGCGGTGAAACCCATAGCCGAGATGGTCCCATATGCCGCCGGCGCGCATGAGTCGGAGGGTCTCGGCCGCCATGTGCACGGCCTTGTCCTTCCCTTTTGCCCTTCCGTAGCGCAGCAGAAAGACAAGCTGATGGGGCATGGGAAACTTGGGTGGCGGCCCGAAACCTCCCCAGGTTTCATCGTACCGGGACATCAAATCTTCATAAGCCTCGTCGGCAAGGGCCGCCGCCAGAGGTTCTCCGGACGTCACCGGTTGTTCCTCCCTTTTCAGCAGGTTCAGAATCTGCTTGGCCGACTGGCTGATTTCGCCCCGACGGTTTTTCCAGGCCTCCTTTGCCTGGGGAATGAGCTCCCGTAGGCCCGTCCGGCCGAACCGGCTGTCTTTGGGGATATAGGTGGCGGCAAAAAACGGGCTTTTATCCGGGGTCATAAAGATGGTCAGGGGCCAGCCGCCACCGCCCGTCATCATCTGTCCGGCGGTCATATAGAATTTATCGATGTCGGGACGTTCCTCTCGATCCACCTTGATACAGACAAAGGCATCGTTCATCAGGGCGGCTATGTCAGGATCTTCAAATGATTCATGGGCCATGACATGGCACCNNGCACCAGTGGCAGGTGGAATAGCCGCTGGAAAAAAAGACGGGCTTATCTTCCCAGGCGGCTCTGGAAAATGCTTCATCTCCCCAAGGATGCCAGTCCACCGGATTTTCTGCGTGTTGGAGGAGATAGGGACTTTTTTCACGGTTCAGCCGGTTAGTCATGGCAATTCATCCTTTATATCAAAGGTCATTCTTTCCAACTCCCTTAAAAGGTTTCCCCGGAAATGCAAACGGATTACCCGCCGGCCGCTGCCGATCAGGGCCTGACGGTCGCCCATCGCCTGGGCGGCCTTGAGGGCGCCGAAGGTTATGGATGAGGACGACTGACCGGGTTCATCGGGAATGGGGACGTCTTCCGGGTCGGTAGCGGTAATTTGAATGAATAGCCCTGCCCCCCGGTCCCCTTTGTGGAGTTGCCCCGTGGAATGGAGATACCGGGGGCCGTAGCCGACCGTGGTTGCCAGGCGGTACCTGTCCCGGATGCGGAGGCGCAAGTTCGCCAGGGCCAGATCCATCTCCGGCGTGGGGGCGACATAGGCCTGGAGGGCAACGTATTCTCCCGCCTTTGCCTGGGCAAGGAAGCCTCTCAAGGAGGTCGCATCTCCAAAAACATCCAGGTCTGCTGAAGACCAGGCAGGCGTCTCTTCCGGGAGCTTTCCCTGGTCCCGGTAAGCGGCGACAATTTGCCGGGCCAGAACCTTGGCGGCCTCAACGTCGGGCTGGTCAAAGGGATTGATCCCCAACCGCTGCCCGGCAACGGCGGTCGCCATTTCCCATCTAAAGATCTGCCCCCCCAGGGCGTATGGCTCCTCCATCGCCAGCTCCATGACGGGATGACCGGCCTGGCGGAGCGCCGCCAACAGTTTATGGTGCCGGTCGTCTTCCCCTAAGCTTACATTGAGGAAGACCCGGTCGTTGCCGTAGGCCTCCGGTGGTCCCGGCGCCTCCCCGACAATGGGGAGAATGCCCTGGCCATCCTTGCCCGTGCTCTCCGCCAGCAATTGCTCCAGCCAGGCGCCGAAACTCTCGATCTGTGGGGAAAAGAAGAAAGTCGCCTTGTCCCGCCCCGCCTNNCCTTTGCCAAATCTCCCAGGGCCGCACCCAGCACGGCGGCGCTCATGACCGTCCCGCCCCGCGGTGTGCCGCTACCCATCCGGTCATCCCCCGGCAGGGATTCTTTCCCATTCCCTTCTCCATGCCCGGATCGGCCGACGGCAGACCCACCCGCGGCCGACGCATCTTCCCTTTCCCCTTCCCTGCGGGCAGAGGCGAGGAGACGCCCGATGTCCATACCAATGAGGGCCCCGGGGACAAGGCCGAAACAGGACAGGACCGAAAACCGCCCTCCGATATCCGGGTCGTTCAGAAAGGTATGGCGGAAATCAAGTCGCTCCGCCCAGTCGGCGATCCCGCTGCCCGGATCGGTAATGGCGATAAAATGGCGGCCCGCCTCTTTAGGACCCAAGGCGGCCAGTACCCGGTTATAGAAATATTTCATAAAGGAAAAGGTCTCGACGGTGCCCCCGGACTTGGTGGCCACAATGAACAGGGTCCGGGAGAGATCAAGACTACGGACAAGGGAAAGGACTGTGGCCGGATCGGTGCTGTCGAGAATGGCAAGCTCCAGGTAGCCTGTCTTGACGCCGAACACCTTCCGGAAGGTCTCCGGGGCCAGGCTCGATCCCCCCATCCCGAGAAGGAGGGCCTGACGGTACCCATCCTGCCGGACGGTCTCCACAACGGCGTCAATCTCGGCAATGCGATCCCCCATGTTCCAGGGACTCTCCAGCCATCCCAATCGATTGGAAATCTCTGCGGGAGAAGGCTTCCATACCGTGTAATCCCTCGCCCAGACCCGCTCCGTTACATGTTCACTCCCCAAGGCGGCGAGCGCCTTGTCGATAGCGGCCCGGCAGGAACCGGGATATAAGTTATCCTTCATTTGCAGCATCCCCCGTCAGAGACACCTTATGTCTCGTTAATGCTCAACCGGCAGAAAACCGGCATCAACACATTGATTGCTTTGTCATAACGTAAAAGTAAATACAACTGTTTTTGCCTCATGGACGATTCCATTTGTTCTTGACACGGACTACTTTCCTTATTGACGGAACGGGTCGGATGCAATAATCTCCGGCTGATCATGACGTGTCCGCAACAATTCCTGAAACGCCCTCCCCTTCGAGGGGAGGGACAGGGTGGAAATGGGTTTCATGTAGTCGTTAACTGGAGAGAATGGTGCAAGCGAGGAAGTTATGATGCCTCCCCTTATCAGAATGGTCCCACCGACGCTGAAGGTTGTTTTGGCGTGCCTTGCCTTCGTTTTCCTGTTGACGGCCTGCGGCGACAAGCCGGCCCCCGTAGCTTCGGGTGGCAAATCCGCCGTCAATGTCCTCCGGGACCCGATCCAGGAACCATGTGACCCGACGCCGACTTATCAAAAGCGGATCACCGGTGGCAGCGTGACCATAACACCGGTGGCGACATACCGGATTGCGGGGGAAGTCATGTCCAAGAGAAAATACACCCGCAGCTGGGGGGCCGAGATCATGCCCTTCGATCTGGCATTGGTATGGGGCATGCTGACGTATCCCCATGTAATGAAACAATTGTCCATAAAACATGACAGCACCAGGATGGCCTGGTTCCGGGTAAAGGGAGACGATCCCCCCGTCGATTTCGACTACGTCATGTCCCACGGTTCCAATAACCACATCATCCCCGCGAATGAAAATATTCGGAAGATCGTCGATGATCAGGTCATGATTCATGACCGGGTCGTCCTGGAAGGCTACTTGGTCAATGTGGAAGGCCGCAATAAAGAGCAAGGCATATCACTCAAGAGCAGCCTTTCCCGGGAGGACACCGATCGCGGGGCCTGTGAAATAATCTATGTCACCAATGTTCGGGTGGAGAAGAAAAGGTAAATAAAGAAAAAACGGATACAGTCAATTACATTGAAGAAAGCACACTACCGGCAGATGCCCGGAACCATGCTCCGGTACGCTATCGAGAAGTTTCCCGAAGACCTCCGGCAACAATATCTGCGGGGGGGCATATTGATTCGGGACTGTTAAATTAAATTGACATGCTCCATCATTTAGCATAGCATGCACCTTCCGAAGTGCAAATAAAAGTATAAATATCAGGATATTCGAGTCAGTGCCCCTACGAGAACTGCTTGCGAGACCGATTAAGCCGAACCGGCACGATCTGCTGTGTCTTTACTATGTTTTGGACGGGCTGCGCATGGGTCTCTGCAAGTTCTCCGGACCTTCCCGCGTCGCCGTCATTTACAAGATCAATC
>DMAT01000286.1 GCA_003451635.1 Syntrophus sp. (in: bacteria)
CACCCGTTCCCATTCCGAACACGGAAGTTAAGCTCTTTAGCGCCGATGGTACTGCATGGGTGACTGTGTGGGAGAGTAGGGAGCCGCCGGGATTAATTAAAGAACCCCTTCATCACTGAAGGGGTTTTTTGTTTTACAAGCAATCCCTCATGTGCTATGGGGCGTCCAATACTAAATCATCAGGAGTCGGCAGGATGTCCGGTCATTCAAAATGGAGTACGATCAAGCACAAAAAAGGCGCCATTGATTCGAAAAGAGGTAAAATATTCACGAAAATCATAAAGGAAATCAGTCTGGCAGCAAGGCTCGGCGGTGGAGACCCGGAAGGAAACTCAAGACTTCGCCAGGCCATTATGGCGGCTAAAGGCGAAAACATGCCCAAGGATAATATCGATCGGGCGATAAAGAAGGGCATTGGGAGCGGCGAAGGGGCTGCCAGTTATGAAGAAATTGTGTACGAAGGCTATGGACCGGGGGGGGTGGCCGTTCTTGTCGAGGTCATGACGGACAACAAGAACCGCACCGTTGCGGAAATCCGCCACATATTATCCAAGCATGGCGGCAATCTTGGTGAAAATGGCTGTGTGGCCTGGATGTTTGATAAAAAAGGCAGTATTTTAATCGATAAGAACGCCATCAGTGAAGAAGACCTCATGGAGCTGGCCCTGGAAGCGGGGGCCGATGATGTGCGGGAAGAGGGAAATGAATTTGAGGTCATTACCAGTCCCGCGGTGTTCGAAGACGTACACCGGGTGATAGAGGCAAAAGGGCTGAAGCCCCTGGCGGCGAGCATCGGGATGATTCCTCAGAATACTATTGCCCTGGCCGAAGATAAGGCGTCACAGATGCTCAAGATGATGGAAAAACTGGAAGACAACGAGGATGTCCAGAATGTGTATGCCAACTTTGATATTTCCGATGAGATCATGGAAGAAATGAGTTGATGAAGATCCTGGGCGTTGATCCGGGCAGCAGGGTGACCGGTTACGGTATTATTGAAAAAGGTCTTAAAGGACTTGCGCTTGTGGGTTATGGTGAAATAAAACCGCCGAAGAATGCGTCCCTGACGACAGCTCTGGCTTCTGTCTATGAGGCGCTGTCGCGTTTGATTGTGGATGCGAGGCCGGATGCTATGGCTGTCGAGGATATCTTTTACGGGAAAAATGTTCAGAGCCTGATCAAGCTGGGGCATATCCGGGGCGTGACCCTCCTGGCGGGGGCGCAACAGGGCGTAACAGTTCATGAATATGCCCCTTTGGAGATCAAGAAAGCTGTCGTCGGTTATGGCCGGGCGGAAAAGAGCCAGGTCCAGGCTATGGTTAAAGCTATCCTGCAATTAAGGGAGACGCCGACGGCCGATGCGGCGGACGCCCTGGCAGTTGCCATTTGTCATGCCCATTGTTCCGGGCCTGCTGTGTCCCCATGATTGCCAGGATCAGTGGAACACTTGTATACAAATCCGTCCAGGCCATCACCCTGGATGCCCACGGCATCGGTTACCGTGTCTTTGTCCCCTTGACCACATTTTACGAGTTACCGGAAATGGGCCAGCCCATTACCCTGCACATCCATACCCACGTCAAGGAAGACGCCATCAACCTGTTTGGTTTTCATACCCTTGAGGAAAGGAACATGTTCCAGGTGATGATCTCCGTATCCGGGATCGGACCCCGTCTGGCAATGAATATTCTGTCCGGGATCAATGTCGAGGACTTGGTGGACGCGATTACGGGGGGTAATCTGCGCCGCCTCCTGAACATCCCGGGAGTAGGCAGAAAGATGGCGGAACGGTTAGTTCTGGAGCTGAAGGATAAAGTGCTGAAGCTGGACAGAGGACAGACGGCCCCGCGCGACCGCGTCATTCCCCGGTCCCCGGAAGAGGCCGTCAAGGAAGACGCCCTTTCGGCGCTCATCAATCTCGGTTACAAAAACGCTACGGCTCGCGATGTCATCGAAAAGATCATGAAGGAAACAAATGATATTCCCGCCCTGGATCTGCTCTTAAAAAGTGCACTACAGCATTTGTCCGGTTGAAGGCGTTATACATGAGCCTGGAAATGATATGACCTTCCATTCAAAGAAGGGCTGAAATAGACGGCGAGGATGAAAAAACCGTGAAACCCACAAAAAAAAATCTTGTTGTCGATCCGGCTGCCGACGATGAGGAAGAATCTTATGAGGTATCCCTGCGGCCAAAGGCACTGTCGGAGTTCATCGGACAGGAAAAAATAAAAAACAATCTCTCCATTTTTATCGAAGCTGCCAAGAAGAGGGGGGAAGCCCTGGACCATGCCCTGCTTTATGGTCCTCCCGGCCTGGGCAAGACCACCCTTGCCTATATCATGGGTAAAGAGTTAGGGGTCGATGTCAAGGTGACCTCAGGGCCGGTTATCGAGAGACCCGGAGATCTGGCGGCCATCCTGACCAATCTCCATGACCACGACATCCTTTTTATCGATGAAATCCACCGCCTCTCCCATGTCGTCGAGGAGATCCTGTATCCGGCCATGGAGGATTACCATATTGACATCCTCATCGGCCAGGGCCCTTCCGCCCGGTCCATGAAGCTTGGCATTCCCCGTTTCACCTTGATCGGGGCCACTACCAGAGCGGGGCTCCTCACCTCGCCCCTCCGCGACCGTTTCGGGATGAGTTTCCGGTTTGAATTCTATAATCCCGAAGAGCTGACCGTGATTATTAAACGATCGGCCCGGATTCTTTCCGTTCCTATCGATGAAGATGGTGCGGCGGAAATGGCACGCCGTTCCCGGGGCACTCCGAGGATCGCCAACCGCCTGCTGCGCAGGGTCCGTGATTATGCCCAGGTGAAGGCGGCGGGTTTAATAGACAGAGAAGTTGCTCTGGCGGCCCTCGAACTGTTCGAAGTCGATCATAAGGGTTTTGATCAGATGGACCGGACGATCCTTTTGACCCTGATCGACAAATTTCAGGGAGGACCGGCGGGGATCGACAATCTCTCCGCAGCTATTGGAGAAGAGCGGC
>DMAT01000200.1 GCA_003451635.1 Syntrophus sp. (in: bacteria)
CGGTTCAGGGTGTGCATGGCATAGACATATAAAGCAGTTATCAGGACGTACAGTGGCTGGATTTCAAGCCTCTGGAGGAACATACTGGCGACGGCAAGGCAGCCGGCCCCAAGGGCGGAATAAAGATCCGTTCTTACCATCCATATCCATAATTTTAAAAGGTATTTTATCTTTGGAGCATGCTCGGTCTGCTGGGTGGTGACGTTGTCCACTACCCGATCGATGATCCAGTTGGGGGTGGAGGCGCCTGCGGAGACGCCAATCTTTTTAAAGGTCTTCAACTTTTCTGCAACCAGATCATTTGCTGTTTCCACATAAAAGGTCGGGGCCCCCTGCAGCTCCGACAATGCCGCCAGGCGTTGTGTATTGGCGCTGTTTTTGCCTCCGACAATAATCATGGCGTCCATTTCTTCCGCCAGGGATTTGACCTCCATCTGTCTTTTTTCCGTTGAATCGCAGATGGTATCGAAAATGACGGCGCCGGGGTATCGTTTGCGGATCTCATCGACTATATGCTCATACTCATCGACGCTCTGGGTCGTTTGCGCGACAACACATACCTTGTCCAGAGCGGGGAGATGCGGGACATCCGCGGGATGGTTGATCACCAGGCCTTTCCCGTAGGCATATCCAAGCAGTCCGTTGACCTCAGGGTGCTGGACGTCGCCGATGATGAGGATCGTGAAATCCTGGACGGCGTGTTTTTTGATGATGGCCTGGACGCGGCCGACCTTCGGGCAGGTGGCGTCAATAATCTTCAGCCCTTTTTCCTTGAGGCTTTTTCTTTCCTGAGGGGATATGCCGTGGGCGCGAATAATAATGGTAAGCCCTGCTTCTCCCGAAGGGATTTCTTCCAGGTGGGCGACGGGAATAATACCCCTGCTCTTGAGCAACTCCACGGTCTGGGGGTTATGAATCAGGGGCCCGTAAGTGTAAATCGTTTTCCGGCCTTTGTGCTGGGCCAGTTCGAGGACCATGTCCACGGCTCGCCTGACCCCCATACAGAACCCTGCTGTTTCCGCAAGCTTGATACTCATTTCACGTTTTTTGCGTAGATAAAAAATTCATGGTTTCCCGCCGGCCCCACGAGGGAGGACTCACAGGTTCCCAACACCTCCAGCCCTGTTTCCTGGAAAAAAGTTTTCATCTCCTCAACGACCTGTTGATGCAAGGCAGTATCCCGAACGACGCCGCGCTTGCCCACCTGGTCTTTTCCTACTTCGAATTGAGGTTTGATCAGGGCCAGGATAAACCCGTCCTCCCTTACCAGGCGGCAGATGGGCGGAATGATCAGCTTCAGGGAAATGAAAGACGCATCCACGGTGGCCATGTCCAGGTCTTCCTCAATGCCCCGGCCGTCAAAGTAACGGATATTGGTACGCTCAATGGCGACTACCCGGGGATCCTGGCGGAGTCGCCAGGCTAATTGGCCGTAACCCACATCCAGGGCATAGACTTTTTTGGCCCCCTCCTGGAGCAGGCAGTCGGTAAATCCTCCCGTGGAGGCTCCGGCATCCAGGATCACAAAGTTATTGACACTGATTCCAAATGTCTCCAGGGCCCCTTTCAGCTTCAGACCCCCACGGCTGACATAGGGAGATACTTCTCCTCTAATGCGCAAGGATACCTCGGGAGCCACCAGGGTTCCTGCTTTATCCACACACTGCTCTTCAACGAGCACCGCCCCGGCGAGGATCATGGCCCGGGCCTTTTCCCTGGTCGGCGCCAGCCGGCGATCAACAAGGAGAATGTCTAGGCGGACCTTAGTCATATCGCGGTCATTTTTTTACCAGTTCCCGGGCCGCGGCAAGAATCGCGTCCTTGTCGATGCCGGCCATATGCCTGAGCTCCTGCTGGGTGGCGTGTTCCACAAAGGCATCCGGTATGGCCAAGAGCCGGACCTGTACATCGTTGATCCCGCTGCCGGCCAGGGTTTCCAGCACGGCACTTCCAAAACCTCCCATGAGGACGTTTTCCTCAACGATAACAAGTTTTTTCAGTTCCTTCGCGGTCCTGCAAATGAGCTCTCCATCCAGGGGCTTGACAAAGCGGGCATTGACAACCCGGGCGGAGATGCCTTCTTTCCCGAGTTCTTCCGCGGCGCTGAGGGCGGCATCGACGGTGGCGCCGATGGCGATGATGGCCATGTCCGAACCTTCGCAGAGGATTTCCCCCCTGCCGATCTCCAGGGGAACCGGCGTTTCGTCCAGGGGAACGCCCCTGCCGCTGCCCCGGGGGTATCGCACGGCCACCGGACCTTGGTACTCCAACGCCGTCTTCAGCATGTGCTGTAGTTCGTTTTCATCTTTCGGGGCCATGACGATCATATTCGGAATGGCCCGCAGGTAGGACAGGTCAAAGACGCCGTGGTGGGTAGCGCCGTCGTCGCCGACAAAACCGCCCCGGTCGAGACAAAAAACGACATGGAGATTCTGGAGACAGACATCATGGATAATCTGGTCATAGGCCCGCTGCATGAAGGTGGAATAGATAGCCACGAAGGGGATCATCCCCTCGGCGGCCAGACCGGCGGCGAAGGTGACCCCGTGCTGTTCCGCGATGCCGACATCGAAAAAGCGTTCC
>DMAT01000051.1 GCA_003451635.1 Syntrophus sp. (in: bacteria)
AATCTGTTTTGCCGATATTTATCAAAAGTCAAAATCCCTTTTGAAAGGAGACGAACCTGTCCTGATTAAAGGGCAACTTGATGTCTCCGAAGAAAATGTCAAAATAGTCGCCAACGATATCAAATCTCTTCAGGATGCCCCGGATATCTCGCCTTATTTGTCCGTTCATTTCCAGGTCGATGCCCAAGGCATGTCAAGCGATGATTACATTTTACAAATCAAATATTTATCTGATAAACATAAGGGATCATCTGAAGGATATATTCATTTGCTCAATGGAAACAGTGAGACGATAATATTCTTAGGTAATGAACGCCGCTTCCAGTTGACTCCGGAGCTCTTGAAGGCAACCCGCCTTGTCCTGGGACCTAATTCCGTAAAATATCGATGAAATGTTATACCGCGAGCGAACATATAGGAATTCCGTCGCAACCAATGATCTCGTTTCCTTTCATGTCTCTGTCCTGGAAACAGACCTCTTTATCGCCGCTGATCATGATCTGTCCGCGATTGCTCTCGCCTCCGTAATCAAGCATCGAAACTATCTTGAGTCCTATATTCAACGATATCCTAGGTTTTTAACATCATTACAACCCATCTCCGGAGACCGATTTGCGCCTGGGATAGTTCGCGACATGATTGAGGCGGGAATTGCCGCACAGGTCGGGCCAATGGCAGCTGTGGCCGGGGCGATGGCAAAGTTTGTTGGTATGGATCTTCTTTGCCATAGTGAAAATGTCATTGTAGAAAATGGCGGCGACATCTTCATGAATACCCATACTGAGCGGCGGGTATCAATCTTTGCCGGAGAATCTCCTTTAAGTGAGCAGGTGTTTCTGCGCATCACGCCGGCGGAAATACCCCTTGGGATTTGCACTTCCTCCGCCACGGTGGGACCTTCGATAAGTTTCGGAAGGGCAGACGCCATATGCGTGCTGTCGCAATCAGCAAGTTTGGCCGATGCGGCGGCCTCGCGGATCGGAAACCAGGTGAAAACCACCGGTGACATAAAAAAGGCGTTGAACCTCGGGGCGGGTATTGCCGGGGTGAAAGGAATTGTAATTATAATGGGTGAAACGATGGGTGCCTGGGGTCAAGTCCAATTCTGCGATTAAAGTTTACATAACATATCTTATCCGACATTATATTTTTGTCCTATAAACCTTCCTCTGCCAGTTGTTTAACAATTAATGACTGTTTTTCAGTTATATGCTTTGGAACCATCACGTTGATTTTTACGTATTGATCTCCTTTGAGTCCTCCTTTTAACCCGGGAACGCCGTAACCCTTCATACGTATCTTGGTGTTGTTCTGGGTGCCCGGTGGGATCTTTAGGCGTTTGGTTGCCCCGTCAATTGTCGGTACATCGATACTCGTTCCGAGAACCGCCTGAGTGAAGTTAATGGACTTCTCAAAATAAATGTCGTTTCCATCCCGGGCAAAGAGGGGATGAGCAAGGATGGTAATATTCAGATACAGATCGCCGGCGGTACCGCCATCAATACCCTGACCGCCCTTCCCCATAAGGCGCAATTTTTTACCGGTGCTGATTCCAGCGGGTATTTTCACGTTGATTTCATCCACCCGATCTTCCCGTTGCAGGGCCAGTTTCTTTTCGATTCCTGAAACCGATTCTTCCAGGGTAATGGAAAGATTGTATTGCAGATCCTGACCTTGTTGGGGCATGTGTCCATAGGATTGACCGCCGCCGCCGAAGAGATCGGCAAAGGGATCATATCCCTGCTGAGGCCCCCCACGCCTTCTCGACCCACCACCCGAACCTGTTCGCGTCGTCCTACCTCCCGAGCCGCCCAAATCAAATCCGAAACCCCGCAAAAGATCGTTGAGGTCGAAGTTTTTGAAGATATCCTCCTGAGAATATTTCTGGCGGAATTGATCTGCCGAACCATACATATCGTATTGATTGCGCTTTTCCTGATCACTAAGGACCGCATAGGCCTCGCTGATCTTTTTGAACTTTTCTTCGGCCTGATTCTTATTGTTGGGGTTTCTATCGGGATGCCATTTTAAAGCCAGTTTGCGGTAGGCCTTTTTAATCTCTTCCGTGTTTGCTTTTTTGTCAACTCCTAACAACTGGTAATAATCTTCAGCCATTTTACTCCGCCCTTCCCTTATTTATGTTCACTAAAATACGTACGATGCTCTGTTTGTCAAGGTAGCAGATCACCCCAAAAAGGGAAATGTTCGAAATCACGAAAATATTCAGTTGAATTTTAGCAGAAATACCGTTATGTACCCATGTAACTAGGAAGGATATATGGCGAAAAAGATACCGCTTAGCGATTTAGAGCCGGGTATGATAATCGTGAAGCCGATTACGATGAAAAACGGCATGGTTATACTCGGTGAAGGGGTGGAATTGACCCCGGCCTGGGTTGAGAGACTCCAGGAGATGGACATCGATGGGGCTTACATAGATGCAACTGAAGAACAAAAGTTGACGAAAGAAGAAGCTTTTGCACAACTCGATGAGCGTTTTCAGCCGGTTATTAACCGACCATATATGATTCGTCTTAAAGATATACTTAGAGAACACATTGAGGGGCTCTATGAAAAGTGAGACGGTCATCAAAGTCCGCAAAGCAAGGATTGAAAACATCTCCTCTTTGCCTACGGTCCCGGGTAATCTCCAACGTATCTCTAACATCATCGAAAAACCCAGCCTTACCCTTGACGAGATCGGTCGTTTTATCGCCAGCGATCCCGCCCTGGCCTCTAAGGTTCTGAAGATGGTAAACTCTGCCATGTACGGTTTTCCGGGTCGAATCACCGCTGTTTCCTATGCCGTTATGCTGCTGGGATTGAATGTCGTTAAAGGGCTTCTTTTAGGAATAGCCGTCTTCGATATAATGGAACAGACGATGAGGGGGTTATGGGCCCATTCCGTGGGCTGCGCTGTGGCGACCCGCTGCATTGCCGAAAAGAAGGGGATTAAGGATCCGGAGGAATTTTACATTGCCGGCCTGCTCCATGATATTGGCAAGGCCATCCTTGCGCTTGAATATCAGAAAGAATATGAAAAGGCTATGGAAGGGGCAGCTGAGGCGAAAATTCCGATTTATGAGGCTGAAAAAAAAGTGTTTAGCGATGGCCATGCCGAGGTAGCCATGTGGCTTGCGGAAAAATGGCGTTTCCCCCGCAATCTTGTGGAAGTCATTGCTTACCACCATCGTCCCTCTCTCTCCCGAACCGCCCCCCTGGAAACGGCCATCATCCATGTTGCCGACATCATTGTTCGCGCCCGCGGCATTGGATTTGCTGGCGATTCTTATGTCCCTGATCTGGACACACAGGCCTTCGATCTTTTGAGCCTGTCCGATATCGACATCAAGGAAATACTGCTGAAAATAGACGAAGCAACTGACGCAATTTATGATTCAACGGAATGATGGAACGGTTATGAACACTGTCGCTATTTTGTCTCAAGACCCCATTGTTTTCACCATGGTTGAACGAATTCTGAAACAGGATCATCAATTGATCGTCTTTAGAACAATGCCCGCTGCCCTGGACTACATATACACAACTATTCCCGAACTGATGATTCTTGATATCCGCTCCACAAAGTCATCATGCATTAACCTTTTGAATCAGCTTAAGGAAGATCCCATCTTCAGCCAGCTCCCCGTCCTGGCAATTTTCGATGATCCAGGCCAGTTAGAACTACTGAAAACCATCCATGTTGAAGATTATATTTTCCGAACCATGCTCGAACGGGAAATTATTACCCGCGTTAACTTGTGTATTTGCAGGGCGAAGCGAATCGTTGAATTGAACCCCCTTACCAGACTTCCCGGCAATAATGCCATCAACCGTCAAATCCAGGAGCGCCTCGACCGGAAGGAATCCTTTGCCCTGGCCTATGCAGATCTTGATTATTTCAAACCCTATAACGACAAGTATGGATTTTCGCGTGGGGATGAGGTGATAAAGTTTACGGGACGGCTGATTCTTAACCTGGTTAATGAAAAACAGAGCAAAGATAATTTTGTGGGTCATATCGGGGGGGATGATTATGTCTTCATCATGGCGCCCTCATTGATTGTCGAGACCTCCGCACATATAATCAGAGCTTTCGATCAAATCATTCCCACCTTTTATGATGAGGGGGACAGACAAAAGGGAGTTATCTTTTCAAAGGATCGTCAGGGTAAAGAATGCACCTTTCCTATCATTGGCATCTCGATTGGCATCACGGGCAGCCATCTGCGCGCTTTTTGTCATTACGGTGAGATGACCGGCGTCGCCTCGGCCATGAAATCGCTTTCCAAACAGGATGAGGGCAGCATCTACCGCATTGACCAACGGCAGAAGAATGAAGTCACACCTACCAAAAACATACGCAATAACGGCTAAAAGAGCTAATCGAAGTCAATATAATCATAGTTTATTCTTTTAAGCCGCCCTTCCCAGATGGAAAGCCTTCAGGTTGGCATCAACGACTTTCTTGGGAAAAACCTCCCAGATGATTTTTTCCCACATCGTGATCTCCAGATCCAGCCATTGAGACAGGACGCCTAAGAGGGCGGTGTTTTCTGCCCGCAGATTTCCTGCTTTACGAGCTATTTCATGCGCTTTTACCACTTTTACTGTTTTAAATGATTCCCTGACAAGATCAATGGCCTGCCCCGGATAGGTCATATCCCCCAGATTGACCGCCGGGGGATAAAGCTCAAGCTCATTGACGATAATTCTACTGTCCGGTTTTAGGTAATCCAAATAGCGCAGGGATTCCAGTTTTTCAAAGGCCAGGAGAATATCGACATTCCCTTTACGTTCAATAGGGGAATAGACTTTGCTGCCGTAGCGGACGTGACTTGTCACGCACCCCCCGCGCTGGGCCATACCGTGGACCTCGCTTTTCTTGACGTCCATACCCGATTCCATCATGACCAGGCAGAGAATATCGCTGGCCCGCAGGATACCCTGCCCGCCGACGCCTGCCATGAGAACGCTTTTGACTTCCGTCGGGTTAATTTTCTCTATACTTGATTTTTTAGACATGATTCATTCCTCCTCCACAATGGCGCCGACTTTGCAAACTTGCTGGCAGATTGTACAGCCGGTGCACAAATCGGCATCAATAAAGGAATTGCCTTCCTGCTTTTTGGCATTTTTGATAACCTGATCGGCAGGCATATCCGCGAACTTACGCCAGGCAATGGGCGGACAACCCAATCCAATGCAGTTTCGGCAGCCGACGCACTTGTTTGCATCGACACGCAGGGGCTTGCGTATTTCCGTCTCGTGTCTTTTGAAAAGGACACAGGAACGACGGGAAATGACGACAGAGGAACCTGGTCTGGCAAGCTCTTCACGCATGACTTCTCTCGTATTCTTGATATCATAAGGGTCGATCACCCGTACACTGTCGATTCCGAGGACTTTAGCCAGGGCGAATATGTCGAGTTCCTTGGCCTTTGCGCCCTGGAGGGTGTAGCCGGTACCCGGATGCTCCTGCATCCCCGTCATGGCCGTGGTCCTGTTGTCACAGATAACGATGACGGCCTCACCCTGGTTATAGGCCATATTGAGAAGGGGGGTTATACCGGAATGAAGAAAGGTCCCGTCACCTATTACCCCAACAACCTTTCCCTTTCCTTTTTCCTTCAACGCCTTGCTCATCCCGTGGGCCATACCGATACTTGCCCCCATGCAAATACAGGAGTGCATTCCCTCCAGTGGCTTCATGAAAGAAAGGGTGTAACAGCCTATATCCCCTGCCACAAATGTCTTGAGTTTCCCCAGCACATGGAAAAGTCCCCGATGCGGGCAGCCTGGGCAGAGATTCGGCGGTCGGGGGGGAATCACGACTTCGGGCAGTCTGACGGTTGTCGTTTTTTTATCTTTGAGGGCGGTCTCGATGACCCCGGGATCAAATTCATTAGTGAAAGGAAAGACATCCTTGCCCGCTACCTCAAGTCCCATCGCCCGGATCTGCTCCTCTATAAACGGATCCAATTCTTCTATGACATAGAGCTTTTTTACCTTTGCCGCAAATTCGCGAATGAGCTTCTCCGGCAGTGGGTGGACCATGCCCAGCTTGAGATAGGAGAATTCCGGGAAG